>CATIYU010000294.1 GCA_949739085.1 uncultured Eubacteriales bacterium
ATCGGCTTTTACGGCGTGGACAATCCCCCCGCGCGGTCGCTGGAATACGCGTCAAACATGCTCCAGACCGCGGCGTATTTTATTGTATCCTCCCTGAAGCGCCGCAACCTGGTCCGGGAGCTGCAAAAGCGGAGCTATAATGTGCTCCACGCCCTCAGCGTGGACTACCTGGGGATTTATGAGGTAAACTTTGATACAGGCGAATGCGAGGTATACCGCAGCAGCGGACAGACCGGAGCGGATTGGGCGGCCTGGTTTCAGGGCGGCTACGCGGCGGCGATGGAGCGGTATATTTCCGAGTATGTGGTTCCCAGGGACCAGGAACGTCTCCGCACGGTGACCGAGAAAAACTACGTGCTTGCCCGGCTGCGGAGCAAGAAAAAGTTCTCGGTCCGGTATCAAGTAAAAGACAGCGCCTCCGGGCTAAAGCATCTGGAGCTCCATTTTTCTGCCACCGAACGGACGGCGGCGGAGAACTGCGCGATTTTCGCGCAGCGGGATGTCAACGCCCTTGTGGAGCAGGAGGAGAAGTATAAGCTGGAGGCGCGGCAGAGCCTTGAGGACATCCTGGAGGGTGCGCGGACCGGAATCTGGACAATTGAGCTGGAGGAGGGCTGCCCGCCGAGAATGTACGCGGACCGGACCATGCGGATTCTCCTGGGGCTCGCGGATGAGATGGAGCCGGAGGAGTGCTACCGGCACTGGGTTTCGCGCATTGAACCGGACTATGTGGAGATGGTGCGGGAGACGGTGAAAGAGATCTTGGAGACCGGGTGCTCCGAGGTAATCTACCCCTGGAATCACCCGGCGCTGGGGAAGATCTATGTCCGCTGCGGCGGCGTGCCAGACCGGACATTCAAAAAGCCGGGGGCCTGCCTGAACGGGTACCACCAGGACATCACGGAGACCATGGTGGTCAGAAAAAGGCAGGAACAGTCCATCATGGATCTTCTGGAGCGGGTGAGGCAGGCAAATTCGGCCAAAAGTGAATTCCTTTCCCACATGTCCCACGACCTCCGCACGCCCATCAACGGGATTCTGGGGATGCTGGCCATTCTGGAGAAAAGCCAGGACGACCCGGAGCGGCAGAGGGATTGCCAGAGGAAGATCCGCGTGTCAGCGGAACATCTGCTGTCTCTGGTAAACGACGTGCTCCAGGTGAGCAAGCTGGAGAGCGGCCGGCCGGCGGCGGTGGAGGAGCCCTTCGACCTGCGCGCCGCCGTGGAGGACTGCGTTACGATCCTCTCTCCCCTGGCGGAGGAGCGGGGCGTCCGGCTGGAACTGGACGCGTCTGGCCTGCGGCACAGGAGAGCCGTTGGAAATCCGCTGCATTTGAAGCAGATCCTGATGAATGTTATTGATAACGCCGTCAAGTACAACCGGCCATGCGGCTCCGTATTTGTCCGGGCGGAGGAGCTCTCCTTCCAGGATGGGACGGCAAACTGCCGCTTTACGGTCAAGGACACTGGCATCGGTATTGGGGAGGATTTTAAGGAGCACATCTTTGAGCCCTTTACCCAGGAGCATCAGGGCGCGAGAACCAATTATGACGGAGTTGGACTCGGCATGTCCATTGTAAAGAAGCTGGTCGATCAGATGAAGGGAACGGTTGAGATCGACAGCCGGATTGGCAGGGGGAGCGTGGTTCAGATCACGCTTCCTGTCCGGATTGATGAGGCGTGGAGCGGAGAGCCTGCGGACGAGGTCTGGAATATGCCGGACAATATTGCCGGGATGCGCGTGCTTCTGGTGGAGGACAACGAGATCAACTGTGAAATCGTGGAATATATTCTCAAGGACGCGGGCATAGAGGTTGTGACCGCCAACGACGGAAAAGCCGCCGTGGACGCGTTCGCGGCCTCCGAGCCGGGGACGTTTGACTGCGTGCTGATGGATTTGATGATGCCGGTCATGAGCGGATATGAGGCGTCGCGGGTGATTCGCGGCCTGGACCGGGCGGACGCGGAGGCTGTGCCCATCATCGCGCTGTCGGCCAACGCGTTTGAAGAGGACGTCGCGCTGGCAAAGGCCGCCGGGATGAACGCGCATTTGGCAAAGCCGGTGGACATCCGCAAAATGCTTCAGGTCATGAGCCGTCTGAGGGGCTGCTAGGCGTTTGGAACGGAGAGCGCCCAATCATCCAATAACTGAAATACGAAAACCTGTGGAGATGGCAAAGGTATGAAAAATAAGGCTTTACCTCGCTCTTTAAAAGTCAGTACAGCGGTCATTATCTGCTTGACGGTATTTGTGTTTTCCTTCCTTGGGATGTCCATCCACAATATGAGCGAAAACACGATTGAGGAGATCGGCACCGCTTATATGTCCGGAATGAACGAGCAGGTGTCTTTGCACTTTGAAACGATTATTGAGCTCCGCCTGACAATGGCGGAATCCATCGCGCATATTGCGGCGGGAGACGGAGACTACGGCTCCCGGGAGGAAATCGAATACGGCGCAAGGGCGCGGCATTTTCTGTGCGCCGCCCTGTATTCGCCCAATGGCGAAATTGAAATGATTTACGGCGATTCTGTGGACCCCATCCACCCTGAGCCGTTTTTAGAGAGCCTGCGGAACGGGGAGCCCAAGACGGCGTCCGCTGTTGACAGCGGCGGGAACGGTGTGATCTTGTTCGGCGTCCCCTGTGAATATCCCATGTCCAGCGGAGACAGCAGCCTGGCCATGGTGGTGGGTCTCTCTACCCAATATATGGGCGAGGTCCTCTTCCTGGATTCAGACAACTCGCTGAGCTATTCTTTTGTCATACGAAAGGACGGCAGCTACGTTGTCGGGAACGAGGACGACGCTCACGAAAATTACTTCGACAGGCTTTACAGTATTTTTGAAGGTCAGGACCAGGAGGCCGCTTCCTATATCCAGCAGCTGACGGCGGCCATGAGCGCAAATGAGGAGTATTCCGTTATTCTCAATAAGGGCGAGTCGCGCCGCCACCTGCACTGCACCAGCCTTCCCTACTGCGACTGGTACCTGGTGACGGTCCTCCCCTTTGATGGGCTGGATTACGCGATTGCGGGGATGAGCAGTCATTGGCTCACCCTTGTTTACGCCGCTTCTCTTGCGGTAATCGCCATGCTCCTCTACATATTCTTTCAGTATTTGCGGCTGTTCAGAAACCAGGTATCGGAATTGAAGCGTGTAAACACGGAAATGGATACGGCCCGGAAGGACGCGGAACGGGCGCGGAAAGAGGCGGAGCAGGCCAATACGGCCAAACAGGACTTCCTTTCCAGCATGAGCCATGACATACGCACCCCTATGAACGCCATCATCGGGATGACGTCCCTGGCCATAGATAACGCCAATAATCCGGAGCAGGTTCAGGACTATCTGCGTAAGATTGCGCTGTCCAGCAAGCATCTGCTGGGGCTGATTAACGACGTATTGGATATATCTAAGATTGAAAGCGGAAAAATGGCGCTGAATATCGAGCCGGTGTCGCTGAGAGAGGTGATGGACTGCATTGTCAATATTATGCAGTCTCAGGTCAAGGCGAAAAACCAGCAATTCAACGCGGCTGCCTACGAAATCCTTTCAGAGGATGTGTACTGCGACAGCGTGCGGCTGAATCAGGTGCTGATTAACCTGCTGGGAAACGCCGTCAAATTCACGCCGGAAAACGGTTTGATTCAAGTGATGGTGTACCAGGAAGCGCTTCCGGAGGCGCCTTCCCGTGTCCGCACCCATTTCCTGGTGAGCGATACGGGAATTGGCATGTCAAAGGAGTATCAAAAGGTAATCTTTGAATCCTTCAGCAGAGAGGACACCACCCGGGTACAGAAGACAGAGGGATCCGGGCTGGGGATGACCATTACCAAGCACATTGTAGACGCGATGGGCGGCGCTATTTCTGTCCGCAGCGAACAGGGCAAGGGCAGCGAGTTCCATGTTGTGCTTGACCTGGAAAAAGCGGCGGAACGGGAGATGGAGGCGGCTTTCCCGGACTGGAACGTGCTGGTTGTTGACGGCGACGAGCGGCTATGCGCCAATACAGTTCGTATTTTGGAATCCACCGGCGTCCGAGCTCAGTGGTGTCTGAGCGCGGGGCAGGCGATGGAACGGATTGCTGGCGGCAGCTATCAGCTAATCCTTTTGGGCTGGAAATTACCGGATATGAACGGGATTGAGGCCGCCCGGGCAATTCGGCTGAACTGTGGGGAGAGCAGTCCGGCGCTGCTGCTATCGGCCTGCGATTGGAGCGGGATGGCGGACGAGGCCAGGGAAGCGGGGATTTCCGGATTTCTTTCCAAGCCGGTGTTTAAGTCCACCCTGCTGGACGCGCTGAACGCGTTTGCCGGTACTGGCTTTGAGGAGGCTGACGGTACCGAACAGGCGGTTGATCTGGTGCTTCGGGGGAAGCGTATTTTATTGGCGGAGGATAATGAACTCAACTGGGAAGTGGCAAAGGAGCTGCTTTCCGTTCTTGAACTGGAATTGGACTGGGTTGAGAACGGGCAGCTCTGTGCCGCGAAATTTGAGGAATCTCCAGTTGGGTATTATGACGCGATTCTTATGGATGTGCGGATGCCCGTTATGGACGGCTATGAAGCGACCGCGGCCATCCGGGGGATGGAACGCGGGGACGCGGATATTCCCATTATCGCAATGACTGCCGACGCGTTTTCAGAGGATATCCAGAAGTGCTTGGAGTGCGGTATGAACGACCATCTGGCCAAACCCATTGATGTTCAGGCCATTGCCTACAAGCTGAAAAAATATCTAAAATAAGTGAAGTGACTTGGATTGGGATGGCGGCGTATCTATGCTGGCAAGAGCCGCCATGCCGGTGAGGCGCACCCCGCCGGTCCCGGCTATGAGCTGAGGGCAGGCTCTTGACCGGGATAATGGTCTCGACAAGGGACCTATGGTATGGTATACTGGCGAAGAAAACCAGAACAGAGAGGAGGCGCCTGCCCGGCGGGCGGCGCAGCACGATATGGACTACAATAAATCCATCCTAGAATTTTCCGTGGGGGACGAGATTGAGGGCTATTATGTCCTCAAGACCGCTCTCTCCAAGGTTTCCAACAACGGCAAGCCCTTTCTCAGCGCCCTGCTGGCCGACAGGACCGGAACCATAGAGGCCAAGGTGTGGGACTACGGCGGCCCCGTCTCCTCTGCCGACGAGGGGGGCATTGTGAAAATCCGGGGCAGCGTCTCGGAGTTCCGGGGGTCCCTCCAGCTGATTATCAGCCGCATCCGGTTGTCCCAGGAGGGCGACCCCTGCGACCTGGGCCGTCTGGTGCCGGTGGCCCCGCTAGATGAGGAGGCGGCCTACCGGGAACTGCTGGACTTCATCCAGGAAATTGCCGATACAGACTACCGGGCTGTCTGCGAGGCGCTGCTCGGCAAATACGGAGAGCGGTTCCGGACCATTCCCGGCGGGAAGAGTATGCACCACAGCTTCCTCAACGGCCTCCTCATGCATACGCTGTACATGCTTCGTACGGCGAAATACCTGGCGGACCTCTACGCTGGCGTGGTGGACCGGGACCTGCTCCTGGCGGGTACGCTGCTCCACGACCTGGCCAAGTGCGACGAATTTGTTACTTCCCCTCTGGGCCTTGTGACGGAGTACTCTGTTAAGGGCCAGCTCTTGGGGCATCTGGTTATGGGGGCCCAGGAGGCTGCGGCGGCGGCAAAGGAGCTGGGGATGCCGGAGGAGAAATCGGTGCTGCTCCAGCACATGCTCCTCTCCCACCACGGGGAGCCGGAGTTCGGAGCGGCGGTGCGGCCCATGTGCGCGGAGAGCGAGCTCCTGAGCCTTATTGACCTCATCGACAGCCGCATGGAGATTTACCGGGAGACCTTGGCGGAGACCCTGCCCGGCCAATTTTCCAAGCGGGTGTTCGCGCTGGACAAGAAGGTTTTCCGGCATCTGTGAGGGGAGGCGGGCGGCCATGAAATATCCCTACCTGCTGTTTGACGCGGACAACACCCTCTTTGACTTCGACGCTGCCGAGCGGGAGGCCCACCGCCAGCTCTGCGAAGCATACGGCCTTGCCTTTTCGGAGAAAGGCTATCAGCTTTACCACCGCTGCAACGCAGGGCTTTGGAAGGAATTTGACCAGGGCCTGTGCACCAAGGAATACCTATTGGTGGAGCGGTTCCGGCGGTACCTGGCCCTAACAGGGGAGACGGCGGACCTGGAGGCGCTGAACCGGGCCCACCTGCGGGCCCTGGGGGAGAACGCGGTGCTGCTGCCCGGGGCGCTGGAGCTGTGCCGGTCCCTGGCGGAGAACCACCGGCTGTACCTTCTGACAAACGCCGTGGAGTCCGTTCAGCGGGCGCGGTTTGGCCGCTCCGCCATCGCGCCCTGTTTTCAGGATGTGTTCATCTCAGAGGCAGTGGGGTGCGGCAAGCCAAGCCGGGCGTATTTTGACCACGTTTTCCAGGCCGTGCCGGGTCTGACAGAGGGAAACTGCCTGTTGATTGGCGACTCCCTCTCCAGCGACATCCAGGGTGCTAATAACGCCGGACTGCCCTGCTGCTGGTTCAACCCCAAGGGGATGGCCAGGCCGGAGGGGCTTCGGATTGACTACGAGGTCCGGTCCCTGGCGGAGGTCCGGGAGATTGCGGAGCAGTGAAACTGATGTGCCGTCCCGCAGAAAAGGGACGCTATTTTTGGAAAGAGCACTTGCACTTTTTCAAAAATGTGTTATAACGGATATAGCCGGTCCCGCCGCAGCCCGGCGGGGCCGGTCCATACCCCGGCAAAAGAATCTATTACGATATGAGGAGAACGGTATGACAGCAGAATTTTACGCAAATAACAGAAAAAATCTTCTGGATAAGCTGGAGGAGGGCAGCATGGTGCTGCTGTACTCCGGCAAGGCTCCGGTGAAGAGCAACGACCAGGATATGTGCCCCTTCCCCGTGAACCGCAATTTCTTCTACCTCACCGGCATTGACAGGCAGAATGTCTGGCTGGCAATGGTAAAAGGCGCCTCCCGGCATTTGGAGCTGCTCTTTATTGACGAGCCCAACGAGGAGATTATCAAATGGAACGGCAAGATGCTGACCCGGGAGGAGGCCAGCGAACAGAGCGGCATCAAGACCTCTGACGTCCGCTACACGCAGGATATGGACCGCTACATCTCCTCCTGGCTGGCCAACTGGGCGAAGGAGGTCTGCTTCGCCATGAACCGCCGCTCCCTGCACGCCGCGCCTACCCGGGAGGAGGAGTACGCCAGAATGCTCCGGGAGAAGTATCCCGCCCTGCCGGTGCGGAATATTTTCAAGACGATGTCCTCCCTCCGCGCCATTAAGACCCAGGAGGAGGTCCAGTGTATCCGCCGGGCCGGGGACGTGACGATAGAGGCCCTCAAGCAGATGCTGAAAACCGCGCGGCCCGGGGAGTACGAGTACCAGTGGGCGGCAGATTTCGAGCACTATGTAGCCCGCAGCGGCCTGCGCCTGGGCTTTGAGACCATCGCCGCCGCCGGAGAGAACGCGGTGATGCTCCACTACTCCGACAACAACTGTGAGGCCAAGGCCGGGGACCTGCTCCTGGTGGACCTGGGGGCGGAGTACCAGAACTACTCTGCCGACATCTCCCGCACCTTCCCCATCAGCGGGAAGTTCACGGAGCGGCAGAAGGAGCTCTTTAACATCGTCCGGGAGGCCATGGAGCTGGCCAAGGAGAAGATGCGCCCCGGCGTCTCCACCCGGGAGGCGGACAAGGCGGTGAACGAGTTCTACAAGAAGGCTCTGCGCACGGCCAAGCTGATTACGGACGACAGCGAGGTGTCCAAGTACCTCTACCACGGCGTTTCCCACTCTCTGGGCCTGGATACCCACGACCCATGCGACCGGAGCGAGTACGAGCCGGGCATGGTCATCACCTGTGAGCCGGGCCTCTATGTGGCGGCGGAGGGAATTGGCATCCGTCTGGAGAACGATATCCTGGTGACGGAGGGCGCGGCGGAGGACCTGGTTGGCAGCCGCCTGCTGGATCCCGCCGAGATTGAGAGCCTGATGGAGCGGTGAGGCGCTCTGGGGCGGCGGAGAGGGGGGAGGGCCCATAAATATCATTTTTGACCAGGAGCAACTTCTCCGCCTGCTCACGAACCTCTACGTGTTCACTGGCATGGCGGCCAACATCCTGGACCCCCAGGGCCGGGACATCAACCTCTTTGAGGGCCACCCGCCCTTCTGCAAAGCCATTAACGCCCTGCCGGAGGGTCACCAGCGCTGTGTGGCCTGCGACGCCTGGAAAATCAAGAACTACAACGGGGATGGAGGCTTCCAGTTTTACCGCTGCCACGCTGGCGTGTGCGAGGCGGTCATGCCTCTCTACGACAAGAGCCACCCGCTGGCCTATCTGGTGTTCGGGTGCTTTCTGGACGAGGAGCCCATAGAGGAGCAGTGGGCGCGCAGCCGGGCCCGGCTGCATTGGTACCCCGCAGGGCCGGATGCCCTGCGGGAGGCCTTCTTCCGGTTCCGGCAGTACTCCTCTGTGGAGCTTAAAGCGTATTCGGAGCTGTTGGAGGCGCTGGCCTCCTATATCCAGCTGAAGGGCATGATCCAGACCACGGGAAAAACGGACCTGCAAAAGCTGGAACTGTACCTGGACCAGCACTATACGGAGAAGCTGTCGCTGGCGGACATCTCCGCGCAGCTTGGCATTGGGCGCACCAAGCTGTGCCGTCTGGCCAAGGAGCTCTCCGGCGGACGAACGCTGTCCTATCTGATTGCCCAGCGGCGTATTGAGGCGGCCAAGGCCCTCCTGTTGCAAAGCGATCTGGCCATCGGGGCGGTGGCAGAGGCGGTGGGGATCAGCGACTACAACTATTTTTCCCGGGTGTTCCGCGCGGTCACCGGCGCAACCCCCAGGGAATACCGGGAGCATGGCCGTCAATCCCTCCAAATATTTGGTTGAAACGACGAAATTGGTCATGCAATTTTTCATGATTCGCACAATTTCGTTACCTGTGTACGATAATGCTAGAATCTGAACGCTGTTTCCTATTATTTACAGCGTTCGTCAGCTAAAATAAGAACAAGAACAGCGCTTCACACCGTCGGACTCAATACGTGGGTGGAGCGCCGTTTCTTACCTTGTACTTATTATAAAGGAGGATCATTGAGAAATGAAGAAAATTCTTGCAATGCTTCTGGCCCTGGTTTTGACGCTGGCTCTTGTGGCCTGCGGCGGCGGCGGCAACAACAGCGGCAACCAGGGCGAAAACGACGCCCCGCCTACGGACAACGGCGGGAATCAGGGCGGCGACCAGCAGGGTGATCCCGCTGGAGACAAGATCGAAATCAGTGTCATCGCTTCCCAGTACGGCCAGAACACCGCCAAGTGGTGGGCTGACTTCCAGGAGGAGTTCAACAAGACCTACGAGAACATCAACCTGACTGTGGAGGTCGTCTCCTGGAACGACATCTATACCGTGGTCAACACCCGCATCTCCGGTAACACCGCCCCCGACATCCTGAACATCGACGTGTTTGCCGACTATCAGGCCGACGGTCTGCTGCTCCCCGCCAAGGACTATGTCTCCGAGGAGACCTATGCCAAGATGTACCCCGCTTTCCTGGAGCAGTCCAACATTGACGGCACTATCTGGGCCATCCCCGACCTGGCTTCCGCCCGCGCCATGTACTACAACGTGGACATTCTGGAGGCTGCCGGTGTGGAAGTACCCACCACTTGGGACGAGCTGAAGGCCGCCTGTGAGAAGATCAAGGCCTATGACAGCAACATCTATCCCTGGGGCATTGACATGACCACCGACGAGGGCCAGGCCGCCTTTGCCTACTACATCTGGAACAACGGCGGCGACTTCACCGACGCCGAGGGCAACTGGACTCTGAACGCCCCCGAGAACGTGGAGGCCATTGAGTACGCTATTGACCTGGTCAACTCCGGCCTCACCAACAGCGACCCCGCCACAGAGACGCGCTACACCCTTCAGGACCTCTTCGGCGCTGGCCAGCTGGCTATGATGATCGGGCCCAACAGCATCCCCACCTATATCTCCGAGGGCAAGGAGGAGGACGAGGTTATCAACTACGCCTTCGCCGCGATCCCCACCAACGGCGGAAACGCCTCCGTCTCCGCCGGCGTTATGGACCGCTTCATGTGCTTCGACAACAACCACTCCCCCAAGAAGCTGGAGGCCATCAAGACCTTCTTCGACTTCTTCTATGAGGATGCCCGGTATTCCGACTGGGTTCTGATGGAGGGCTTCCTGCCCGCCACCTCCGCTGGCGGCGAGATCGTGGCCCAGTCCGACCCCGCCATGGCTCCCTGGGTGGACATCGTTGGCAGCTGTAAGTTCTACCCCACCGCCAAGGCCGAGTGGGCTGACGTGAAGCAGGGCGTTATCAATGTGGAGCAGCAGGCTCTGCTGGGTGGCAACGTCCAGGAGCTGCTGGATAACCTCCAGAGCGAGATCGCAGGCTAAAACCTGTCATAAACAGAAATACGCAACACCGCGGGCCGGGCCGCTTTGGCCCGGCCTGCGGCTTTTTCCGGTTGGACAGCCGGTTCTGCCCCGCAGATGTCCCCGTAGCGGCGCATATTATAGTTAGGAAATAGAGATTAGAGCATGAATACATAGGGAGGTGTCCCCGTGAAACAAGCAACCCTGCGGAAAGACAGCAAAGCGCCCCCCAAGGGCGCGGCCATCAAAAGGAAAACTCTGCGAACCATCGAGCCATACCTCTGGATCGCGCCCAGCGTGATTTTGATGGCGGTTTTCATTCTCATCCCCATTTTGTCCGTATTCCAGATGTCCATGAGCGACGTGAGCAAGGCGGGCAAAATCAAGGGCTTCAACGGCTTGGCCAACTTCCTGAAGGTGGTCAAAGGCTCCGCCTTCGGCATGGTCCTCAAAAACACCCTTGTGTGGACGGTGGCCGTGGTGGTGATCTCCACAGTGCTGGGCTTTGTGCTGGCGCTGATTCTCAACAATAAGTTCCGCAGCCGCAAAATCGCCCGGGCCATCGTGGTCTTTCCCTGGGCCACCACGCTGGTGATTCAGGCCAGCGCCTGGAACTTCGTCATCAACACCGACTACGGCACGCTGAACACCCTGCTGCTGAAGCTGGGCGTCATCAAACAGGCGGTGAACTGGACGCCCACCCCCGAGGCATACTTTGCCTGGGAAATCGCCTGCGGCATCTTTGTCACCATACCCTTTGTCACCTTCTGCGTCCTCTCCGGTCTCCAGAGCATTGACACCTCCTATTATGAGGCTGCCACAGTGGACGGGGCCAACTACTGGCAGAAGCTGTTCAAAATCACGCTGCCCCTGGTGAAATCCTCCCTGACGGTGAGTACGGTGCTGAACATCATCTACGTCTTCAACTCCTTCCCCATTGTCTGGACCATGACCAAGGGCGACCCTGCCAACCATACGGATACCCTTGTGACATACCTGTACAAGCTGGCCTTCTACAACGGCCGGCAGGGAGAGGCAGCGGCGGTGTCCGTCATAGGGTTCCTGATCCTGCTGGTTTGCGCCAGCGTGTACATGGTCTATACGCTGCGGAAAGGAGATGACGTATGATGCTGGATACTGCTGTGAAGAAGCCTGTTTCCATCAAGAAGGCTGTTCTGCGGGTTCTTCTGTACTTTGTTGTGATTGATGTGTGCATCATCACGCTGTACCCCTACTTCGCTATGTTTTGCACCGCTCTGAAGAGCCGCGCGGAGATTTTCTCCGCCGATGGCACGATCCTTCCGATTACGGCTCTGTGGTCCAACTTCATTGACATTTGGAGCCGCGCGCCAATGGCAAAATACCTCCTCAACTCCATCCTCATTGCCAGCGGGTCCACCATCATTGCCATGCTCTGCGGCATCCCCGCCGCATACGCCCTGGCGCGTATGAAGTTCAAGGGACAGACGGCGTTTTTGGGGTTCGTGATCGTCTCCCAGATGTTTGCCCCCGTGGTGCTGCTGATCGGCATCTATAAGGTGATGCTGAGCCTGGGGCTGACAGACAGCATTCTGGGCCTGGTTTTCATTAACGCCGCCTTTAACCAGGCGTTTACCATCTGGCTGCTGCGGGGGACCTTTATGGGGATCTCTGCGGAAATGGAGCAGGCGGCCACCATTGACGGCTGCAACCGCATCCAGTCCATGCTGAGGGTCCTGCTGCCTGTGGCGGCTCCCGGCATTGTCACTACCCTGATCTTCATTTTCATCAACGCCTGGAACGAGTACACTGTGGCTCTGTGCCTGATCTCCACTGATGAATTTAAGCCTCTGACAGTGGGTATTAATATCTTCAACGGCTATAATATAATTGAGTGGCAGTATCTCTTTGCCGCCTCCATCTTCGCCATCATTCCCGTGGTTATCCTGTTTATGGGAATTGAAAAGAATCTGGTCAGTGGTCTGGCCTCTGGCGGCGTCAAGGGATAAGTTCAGAAAACATGGAGGGCCGCGCCGGTACCGGCGTGGTCTTCTCTGTTTTTGTTGACAAATCTGCCGGGAGTGGGTATAGTAAATAATGGATTTCATCAGCTCACATTTACGAACAGACTTTCAGCAAAGCCTCTGCGGCTTTGGGAGAACACGCGATGAAAAAAACTTTTTTCCAGATTGCGCAGGATTATTCCGGCGGCCAGCCCTTGGCGGGCTCGGATCTTCGCAGAGTTTTACACTGGTTTGGTGAAGGTTCCCCCTATTTCCCCACCAAAGAGGAGCAGGAACAGGCGCTTAATGCGTTGATATGGCTCTTTCACCATACACCCAGCGGCGGCGGGACCCGGGGGCTGTGCTCCTTTGCGGAGGCGTTTTCTCTATCCCGTAAGAGAGCCAAACTGCTGCTGGATGGGTTTCTCAGCCGCCTGGATACGCCGGTTATCATCGGTATTGAGGGACTGGACGGCTCTGGGAAGACTGTGCAGGCGAACCTGCTCTCCGAGTCCCTCCGGCGGGCGGGGAAGCGGGTCTGTACCGTTGATTTTCCCCAATACGGGGGCTTCTTTGGCCGGGAAATCGGCCTGCTTCTCTCGGGAAACGGCGCGTCGTCCGCTATGGAACTGGACGAAAAGTCTATGTGCCTCTGGTTCGCGCTGGACCGCTGGCGCACCATTGGCGGACTGGACCTGGGAGAGTACGACTACGTCATCTTTAACCGGTACACGCTTTCAAACGCCGTTTACCAGACGGCCCGGAAATTCCAGAGATTTGACCGGGTCTTTGCCGGATGGATTTTTCAGCTGGAACACACCCAGCTGAGGCTTCCGGTTCCGGACGTATACATCTATCTGAACTCAAAGGCGGAGCTCTCCGGCGAGAATGTCCTGAAAAAAGGGGAGCGGTCCTATACGGAGGGGCTGGATGTTTACGAAAAATCCCAAGCCCTGCTGGAGTGCTGCCATGGAATTTACCAGGAGCTCGCACGGGAGCTTCCAGACATCCAAGTTCTGGACTGCCTGGACGGGACTGGTCAGCTGCGGGCGGCGGAGGAAATTTGCGGAGACATTACCGGCATTTTGCGGGAGCGGGGTCTGTAAGTCCGCGCCAATTTCCAGAAAATCTTTTCTGAAACGGGAGAGCGGGGAACACGGAATCCCGGAGGAGAACAGCAATGGCAAAGAGCAAAACAGTTTTCTTCTGCACGGAATGCGGAAACGAGACCCCCAAGTGGGCAGGGAAGTGCCAGGCCTGCGGGGCCTGGAACACGATTGTGGAGCAGGAGGCCGCGCCCAAAACAAAGGGAGGACGGGCCATCCGGCAGGGAAGAGATGTCTTTCATACTGTGAAGGCAATTTCCTTGACAGAAGTTGATACCAGCCAGGAAATCCGCTTTTTCACCGGCATGGGTGAGCTGGATCGGGTTCTGGGCGGCGGAGCGGTGAAGGGATCGCTGGTATTGGTGGGCGGCGCACCGGGCGTGGGTAAGTCCACGCTGATGCTGCAAATCTGCGGCAGCCTGTGTCAGGCGAACCGGGTGCTGTACGTCTCTGGAGAGGAGTCGGTGCGGCAGCTGAAACTGCGTGCCCAGCGGCTGGGCGTGGCCAGCGGGAACCTGCTGGTCCTCTCGGAGACAGGGTTGGAGGATGTGCTGCAATCCGTCTCGGACGAGGAACCGGATATCTTGATAGTGGATTCTATCCAGACCCTCTACAACGGCGCTCTGGAGAGCCCCCCTGGCAGCGTGGGCCAGGTGAAGGACTGCACCCTGGCCCTGATGCAGCTTGCCAAGGGCCGGGATATCACGGTGTTTGTCATAGGTCATGTCAATAAGGAGGGGTCCATTGCCGGACCAAAGGTGCTGGAGCACATGGTGGACTGTGTGCTCTACTTTGAAGGGGAGCAGCACAGCACCTGCCGGATTCTCCGGGCGGCAAAAAACCGCTTTGGCGCTACCAATGAGATTGGCGTTTTTGAGATGTTGGACAGCGGGCTGGAGGAGGTGGAGAACCCCTCACAGATGCTTCTCTCCGGCCGGCCGGATGGTGCGCCGGGCACCTGTGTCACCTGTGTGATGGAGGGGGTCCGGCCCGTGCTGGCGGAAATCCAGGCGCTTCTGGCGCCCGCGTCCTACGGCAACGCCCGGCGGTCCAGCAACGACTTTGATTTCGGCCGGGCGGCTATGCTGCTGGCGGTGCTGGAGAAGCGGGGCGGACTGAAG
>CATIYU010000295.1 GCA_949739085.1 uncultured Eubacteriales bacterium
AACACCGCTGACAAACCTTTACGCATGAAATGCTGCCTTCTGATACCCGCGAAGTATCAGCGCCAGTTCGCCAGCGGCGGAGCAGTTTTTGGGCGGGATTGCTCAAACCCTGGGACAACTATAAGGCAAACCCATTTGGGTTCCTCCTTAGTCAGATTTTTTGTCAGCTCCGCTCATTTTTCGCCAGCCGCTCCGGGCGGCGGCATTGTGCGAAACTCCGCAGACAGCGTCCTCATAAACCTTGTCGTGAACCATACTGCCTTCTGGCATTTGCGGAAACGCCAGTGCCAGCATACAAGGACGGAGTATTTTCGGGGCGGGAATACTCAAACCCTACCGCAATCGTGGTAAGCCCATAAGACACCTCCGGCGGTTTGTGGTTATCAGACCAGCGCCATGATGACGCTAATCATGCAGATACCAGCGGCGAACGGCGTGACAGACCGCATAAAGCGGTTGATGTTCCGCCGCCGCCGACGGGCCTTCCGTCGGCGGCGGCGCTCACACTTTTCGATATACGCCATAGCGTTCTCGTTGCGTTCGGCGATAGACATATGTTTGCCTCCTTTTCTTACTGCGCTCTGCGTTTACACGGGCTGGTGGCCGTTCATCAGAAAACCAATGAGCCGCATTGCAGGGGATGCAAAAAGCGCCGGGGATCACTCCCCGGCGCTTTGCCGTTTCTGGTATGCGGTTAAATCGGAATTAACAGATCGTAGAACATGAGCGCCATCCTGACCCTGTTCGTCTTTAGCGGATATGCCTCGACATTTGTTGCCAAAGACGCAGCTTCCGCAAAGTCTTTTGAGCCGAGAAACTCAATTTCAGGGCCCTCTATCCGAATAACACCCATAGAAGAGTCGAATTCATGATGCTCACATTCAAACTGGACATGGCAATCAGCGTTCTGAAGTGCTGTTTTGAGGAGTGCCGCCGAGCGTTGCATATCGTTGAGCCTCTTAGGATTTAGCATATATGTGTCCGGCCGGGACTGATCCTTCAGCCAATCCACAAACTTGTCGAACCATTCAAAAACCTTATCATCCTGCACTGTATCACCTCCTGTTCGTCCGGCAAGATCATTATAGATTATGTGTGCGGCGTTGTCAACCAGATGTTTTATCCCCTGCGGTGGGAGGAATGTTTGGGAAGATAGCGGACACCACATCCGTGACAGCTTCCTTGACCGCTAACTTGATTACCTGGACAAAGACCTCGGGCGGGATGACGACCTCGCCGCTCGTAGCAACCTTGACTCCTTCTGTGCCTGTGCCCTGCGAATTTCCGGACACCTTCAACGCCTTCTTAAATCTGTCCTTATTTTCTGCCGCGATCTTCGCGGCCTCTGCGTAGTAGCCGCTACGCTGCAACACCTCCATGACCTTGGACGCCATGCTGTCCTTCGGGACGACCGACCCATAGTACATGAGTGATGCCGTTGCGAGAAAAACTCTCGCGGAGTAGAAGCACGGAACGCCCTTTGCCGCCACAGATACCTTTGTTTTGCTGCACAGCGGTTTTTGCGAGAACGTGTAGTTTCTACGGCGGGCGTTTGAACACTCCATCTCTACGCAGACATCGTCAAACGATTTCAGAGACGCCTCGACCTCACACCCTGGAATTTTCAGCACATCGGCAGGCATCTTTTGGTGGACGATGCCGTGACGGTAGAACAGACCGCGCATATACTTGGTCTTGACGCCGTAAAAGTTCGCAATCTGCTCCATGGTCGTGTAGTCGGTATGCGGAATGAAAACTGCGCCGCCCATGAAATTCATCAGCTCACGGGCCATTGCCATGTCGCCTTTGAAAATCGTTGGAGCAAGGGTGTACCGCGCAGAGACGGAGCCCTCCCGCTCGATCAGCTCGGGGGACAGCTGGGCAGAAATAGCCGCAGAATCAGCAGCAGTTTCCCGCTTGACATCTGCGAACATCTGTGTTACAATTCCAGTAGCCATTCTTAAATTACTCCTTTAAGATTTGGTTAGGCCGCCGCAGATGTTCGCAGCATCTGCGGCGGTCGTTTGATTTTTCTTACTCCTCAGCGCCGCCCCTTCTGGAGGCGGCGAACTGCGCCATACCTAAAAGCCGGGACTGCACCGGTTGCGCCGGTAGGTCGATGCCGCAGGCAGCCAGCACCTCGTCAACCACGGCGGTGAACATCTCCCGCAGGGTGAGGCTGAAGGAGATCACAGACAGCGTGGAGCACGATGTGCCCCCCTTCGTTCGTTTGTAGTCGTTCACGAACGAATCCAGAGAGATGCCATAGGGGATGCTGGCTGCGCTCCCAGCGTTCATCATACCCGGAACGCATCTGGCACCGGAGATAGTAGTTGGAGAAGGACGACGCGGTCTGTACTTTGGAGACCTTCTCGTCCAGCGCAGCCAGCGCTCCGGCAATCGAGTCCAGTTGGGCGCATACGTCCCCGGTGGGAACTACCGCCGCACCGTTGCCCGGCGCGAGAACCACTTCTCCGCTCATCAGACGGTCAGTGACCTCCCATACGAAATCCATGAAGGCGTCCGCTTTGGGCTGACGGCTCCAGCGGCAGATCTCCATGACGCCTTTGCGGGAGTAGAGAACCGTTTCCTGGGTGCCGCCGTATTCGGGATGGAAACTATCATCTGAATAGGTGGGCTCAATTTGAGCCTGGACGCCTTCACTGTACGATATACCATCGTCTGAGTGTGGGATACCAAACTGGTATCCCCCCACTTTTGCTCTCTGGAACACCGTCATCTAAGTGGGGTGGCTCAGTT
>CATIYU010000296.1 GCA_949739085.1 uncultured Eubacteriales bacterium
GCCGTAGACCGTGACGTTGGGGATCTCCGTCAGCCGACCGTTGATCTCCTCCTGGATAGCGGTCATAAACTGGTTGTGCTGGGCGGTGACGGCGGCGAGGGTCTTCTCAATCTCGCCGAAGGCCACCGGGTCCAGGTATTTCAGGGACAGGTCCTCCAGCTCCCACTTCATCCGGGCCAGGCCCAGCCGGTGGGCGATGGGGGCGTAGATCTCCATGGTCTCAAACGCCTTTTTCTTCTGCTTGGCCGGGGTCTGGTACTCCATGGTGCGCATGTTGTGGAGCCGGTCCGCGATCTTGATGAGGATAACCCGGATGTCCTTGCTCATGGCGAAGAGCATCTTGCGCAGGTTCTCCATCTGCTCCTCTTCCATGGTGGTATACTTCACACGGGTGAGCTTGGTGACGCCGTCCACAATGTCCGCGATGGTAGGGCTGAAAATCCGGGCGATGTCCTCATAGGAGCTCTCTGTGTCCTCGATGCAGTCGTGGAGCAGGGCGGCGATGATGGACTCGCTGTCCAAGCGCATTTCGGCCACGATCTGGGCCACCTGGATGGGGTGGGTGATATAGGGGGTGCCGTCCCGGCGCATCTGGGACCCGTGGCACTCCCGGGCGTATTCATAGGCGGCGCGGATCTGGTCCAGGTCGGCGGAGATGTTATATCCCCGGATTGTCTTCTCCAGATGCTTATACCGCTCTTCTACCGTTACCGTAACCATTGCCATGGCCGACGGCCTCCCTTCTTATCTTTACAAAACAGCCGCCAGCCTCTCTGAGGCGCGGTCAGCGCTCCTCCTGCCCCAGCAGCCGGCGGAGGCGGATGATATAGGCGCTCTGCTCCAAATCCGCTTTCCGGCCCGCTATGGGGTGCAGTATCATCATATCCTCACGGCAGTCCAGGGTGATGAGTTCCCGCTCATAAAAGACCTCCACGCCCAGCGCGGCCCGCAGGAAGGGCTCCGGCCCCCCCAAGGCCCCCGCCAGCCGCCGGAGGGTGGGCAGACGGCCCTGGGGGGCCTGTCCCTCCCGCTCTCCCCGCTCAATGGCCCGCCAGAGGGCGGCGAACTGGCCGCGCTCCGGCAGAAGGCGGGCCGCCTCCCGGCGGGTGAGGACCTCCCCGGCGGAAAGGCGCTCCAGCAGCTCCAGGCACTCCCGCTCCCGGCCGCTGGGGCCCTGGGCGGGCCGCAGGTCCACCATTTGCAGCTGCACGCTGCTGCACCCGCGGAACTCGTTGATCTGCAAGTAAAAGGCGGCGTCCACCCGGGCCCCGGGGGCCAGGCCGCACTCGGCGGCGGTGGTGGAAAAAAAGATGGCGTCAAAGCAGAAGAGCCCCTTGCTCAGGCGCAGCTTCAGGTGCCGGTTCTGGCCCACGCTCTGCAAGCTCTCCAGCCGGGCCCCCAGGAGGGAAAACACCGGCCGGTCATTGCCCGCGCCGTAGGGCTCCAGGCGGCCCAGTGCCTCCATCTCCTCCAGGGTGATGTCCTCCGGACAGACCGCCACATCCACGTCCAGGGAGGACACCGGGGCCTCCCCGTTGCAGTAGGAGCGCACACAGCGGTTGATCCGGCGGCGGAAAGCGGGGATGTCCTCCTCCCGGATATTGAACCCGGCGGCCAGCTCGTGGCCCCCAAAGTCCACCAGCAGGTCCGAACAGCTCTCCAGGGCCGCGAAGAGGTTGAAGCCCCCGTAGCTGCGGCAGGAGCCCTTGCCCATGCCGTTTTGCAGGCGGATCATGAAGCTGGGGCAGGAGTACTTCTCGCTCAGGCGGCTGGCCACAATGCCCACCACCCCCTGGTGCCAGACGTCGCTGGAGAGGACCAGGGCGCTGCGCTCCCGGTCCGGCAGCAGCTCGATGCGCTCCAGAGCCTCGGCGTAGATCTCCTGCTCCACCGCCTGCCGCTCCCGGTTGAGGCCGCAGAGCTGCCGGGCCAGGAACTCCGCCTCCTCCGGGTCGTCTGTCAGGAGCAGGTCCGCCGCCAGCTCCGCCTCCCCCATGCGCCCGGCGGCGTTGATGCGGGGGGCCGGGATGAAGCCGATCTGGGTGGAGGTGATCTCCCGGTCATAGAGCCCCGTCTCCCGCAGGAGGGCCCGCAGGCCCAGAAAGTCTGTGCCGCCGATGGCCTCCAGGCCCCGGTAGACGATGGTCCGGTTCTCCCCGGTCATCTGCATCACATCCGCCACGGTGCCGATGGCCGCCAGGGCGCAGTACCGGGCGAACACCGCCTCCTCCCGGCCCGCTCCCAGGGCCAGGGCCAGCTTCAGAGCCACCCCCACCCCCGCCAGGTGCTTGAAGGGGTAGGGGCAGTCGCTGCGGCGGGGGTCCACCACCGCGGCGGCCTCGGGCAGGACGTCCTTGCACTCGTGGTGGTCGGTGATGACCAGATCCAGGCCGATCTCCCGGGCGAAGGCGGCCTCCTCCACCCCGGTGATGCCGCAGTCCACGGTGACCACCAGGGTCACCCCCCTGTCCCGGAGGGCCCGCAGGGCGTCCCGGCCCAGGCCGTAGCCGTCCTCCACCCGGCGGGGGATGTGCTTGAGGCAGTCCGCCCCCCGGGAGCGCAGGAAGTCCACCAGCAGCACCGTGGCGGTGATGCCGTCCACGTCGTAGTCTCCGAACACCGCGATCCGCTCCCCGGCCGCCAGAGCCCGGCTAATGCGCTCCACAGCCCGGTCCATATCCTTCATGAGCAGGGGGGAGTGGGCCAAGCTCCGCTCCCGGTCCAGGAACACGGCGGCCTCCTCCGGCGAGGCGACGCCCCTGGCCGCCAGCACGGCGGAGAGCAGGCGGGGATAGCCCGCCTCCTCCAGAACTCTGGCGGCGTCCGCGCTGTAGTCCCCGCCCCGCCATTTGGCGTATTTCACTGGGCATCCCCCCTTCTCCCGGCAGTATGCGCACCCTCCCGCAGGCGCGGATGGGTAAACGGCTCCAAAATAACTACATTATTATAGCAAAAAAACCGGAAAAGGTAAAGCGCGAATTTTTAGGTCCTTCCCCGTCAGAACCGGCGCAACTTGCTCTCGACAGAGCGGGCATCCTGTGGTATACTATGCCAGTCAAACGCGGACCCGCAATCATATTACCCGCTTCAGCTCAAGGAGCGGAGAGAGGATGCTTCGATGGGCAGTCAAAACAACGAGCGCTGCTTTGTGGAACATATTCTGGAGCTGCTGGAGCTCCTTCAAGCCAACCAGACCGGGGTCAGCCAATTTATGGACCTTGGGCCGGAGGCGTTTTCCCTGCCGGACACCCCCAGCGTCCGGGCGGCCTACGACATCATGCGGTTCATGGACGAGATGCCGGGGGGCTTTCTCATCTACCACGCCTCGGAGGGCGAGGAGATCATTTACGCAAACAAGGCACTGCTCCGCATGTTCCAGTGCAACACCATGGCGGAATTCCGCGCCCATACGGGCAACTCCTTCCGGGGGATGGTCCACCCCGAGGACCTGGAGGAGGTGGAGAAGAGCATCTGGGAGCAGATCGCCCTCAGCCAGTACGACCTGGATTACGTGGAGTACCGGATTATCCGGCGGGACGGGGCCGTCCGGTGGATTGAGGACTACGGCCACTTCGTCCGCAGCAAAACCGCTGGAGACACCTTTTATGTCTTCCTGGGCGACGCCACGGACAAGAAAAACCGCCGCCAGCAGGAGCGCGCTCGCCGGGAGGAGAAGCTCCAGGCCCTCATCCAGGAGTATGACCGGGAACGCAGCCTCATCAACCAGGAGTATCTGCGCCGCCTGGAGGTCATCGAGGGCCTCAGCGCCGACTACGAGTCCATCCTCTTCGCGGACCTGGACGGGGACCGCATCTTCCCTTACCGGCTCAGCAGCCGCACCCAGCTTGAGTTCAGCGAGGACTGCCCGGCCCAGTCCTACAGCCAGTATATCTCCGAATATGTGCGCCGCTGGGTCCACCCTGAGGACCAGGAGCGCGTGGGCCAGGCCGCTTCACCGGATTTTGTCCGCCAGGAGCTGGGCGCCGCCGGCTCCTTCTATATCAATTACCGGGCTCTGGAGTCCGGCCAGGCCCAATACCTCCAGCTCCGCTTCGTCACCGTAGGCGGCCGGGAGGGGGCCGCCCAGGTGGTGCTGGGCTGCCGCCGGGTGGACGAGGAGGTCCGCCACGAGATGGAGCAAAAGCAGCTCATGGCCGACGCCCTCCACGACGCCAACCTGGCCATTGTGGCCAAAAACACCTTCCTCTCCAATATGTCCCACGACATGCGCACCCCCCTCAACGCCATCTTCGGCTTTACCGCCCTGGCAAAAAAGGGCCTGCCCGAGGGGAGCGCCCTGCGGGCCTATCTGGACAAGGTGGACGCCTCCAGCCGCCAGCTGCTGGACCTCATCGACAAGGTGCTGGATATCGCCTGGTCGGAGTCCCGGGAGTCCCACCCGGCGGAGGAGGAGTGCGACCTCGCCGGGATTGTGGAGGAGGTCTATGAGTTCCTCGTCCCCCACGCCGCCGAAAAAGATATCGCTTTCACCCTAGACTGCTCCCGTCTGGAGCACCGGCATATCTTCAGCGACGAGGCAAAGCTCAAGCAGCTGGTGCTGTATCTGGCCAACAACGCCGTTACCTACACCAAAACCGGCGGAGAGGTCTCCATTTCCGTGGAGGAGCAGGACTTCCGGCCCAACCACTACGCCCGCTACCGCATTACGGTGGCGGACACCGGCGTGGGCATCAGCCGGGAGTTCCTCTCCCAGATCTTCGAGCCCTTCTCCCGGGAAAAAAACACCACCCTCAGCGGCATCCACGGCACCGGCCTGGGCCTTACCATTGCCAAGAGCATCGTGGACACCCTGGGCGGCGTCATAGCGGCCGACAGCAACCTGGGCCAGGGCAGCACCTTCACCGTGACCTTTCATTTCCGCGTGCGTCAGGACTCCATCTCAGCCGCCGGGACCGCCGCCGCCCTGCGCCAGACAGGCCGGAAAATCCTGCTGGTGGAGGACAACGAAATCAACCAGGAAATTGAGACGGAGCTGCTGGAGGAGCTGGGCTTCACCATTGAGACCGCCGCCGACGGCAAGATCGCCGTGGAGATGGTGGAACGGGCCAAGCCCGGGGACTACGGCCTCATCCTTATGGACATCCAAATGCCCTTTATGGACGGCTGGCAGGCCGCCAGAACCATCCGGAAGCTGGAGAACCCGGCCCTGGCGGGCATCCCTATTATCGCCCTCTCCGCCAACGTCTTCGACAGCGACGTGCGCACCTCCATGGAGTGCGGCATGGACGCCCACCTGGCCAAGCCCATCGACATCCCCCTGCTGCTGAAGACCATGGAGGAGGTCCAGCGCAGGCGGTTGCCCCGCTTCTGAGGCCGCAACGATGAAGCGGCGCGGCTTTGCGGCGGTCCTATGCCTGCTCCTGCTGGCCGGCTGCGCCGGGCCGGAGGCCCGCCAGCGGCAGATTTTCGCCATGGACACGGGGATGACCCTCACCGCCTACGGCCCCAACGGCGAAGCCGCCCTGGACGCCGCCGCCGCGGAGCTCCAGCGGCTGGACGCCCTGCTCTCCACAGGGAACCCGGACAGCCAGGTGTCCCAGCTCAACCGGGCGGGGGGCGGTCCGGCGGGGGAGGACGTACAGCGGCTGCTGGCGGCCGCCCTGGCGGCTTGCCAGGACACCGGCGGGCTATTCGACTGTACCATCTATCCCCTCATGACGCTATGGGGGTTTTCCACCGGGGACTACCGCGTGCCGGGGGAGGAGGAGATCGCGGCGCTCCTCCCTCTGGTGGACGCCTCCCGGCTCCGGTTTGACGGCTCCTCGGTCCAGCTGGGGCCGGGCCAGCAGATCGACTTCGGCGGCATCGCCAAGGGCTACGCCTCCCAGCGGCTGATGGACATTTTCCGGGACCGCGGCGTGGCCTCCGCCATTGTCTCGCTGGGCGGCAACGTCCAGTGCCTGGGGACGAAGCCGGACGGCTCCCCCTGGCGGGTAGGCGTCCAGGACCCCGCCGCCCCCCGGGGGGCGTATCTGGCCGTTCTGGCTGTGGAGGACCGGGCGGTGGTCACCTCCGGCGGCTACGAGCGGTTCTTCGAGGAGGACGGCAGGACCTACTGCCACATCCTGGACCCCCGCACCGGCCGTCCGGCGGAGACGGACCTCCTATCCGCTACCGTGCTCTCCCGGGACGCCGCCCTGGCGGACGCCATGTCCACCGCTCTCTACATCATGGGCCTGGAGGACGCGGCGGAGTTCTGGCGGGAGAGCGGGGCGGACTTCGACATGGTCCTGCTCACCAGGGGTGGCGAGCTGTACGCCACCGGGGGCGTGACCGGCCTGGAGACGGACCTGCCCGTCACGGCGCTGGCGCGGGAACCATAAATATTTTTCACCCCCGCAGGCGCGGCGGTCCCCCCAGAGGACCCGCCGCGTTTTTGCTTTTTTCAGCTCTGTTTCAGCCGGTTTTCAGCCCCTTTTCAGGAAAGTCCTGCATTCACAGACTATTTTAGGTTTGTTTATAATCTTTGCGAAATTTCTTCATATTCTGGACATAAATACTCTGTATGCTAACACCATCAACAAAAACAAGCCCCGCTCCGGCGGAGGCTTCCATAAGGAGGGCATTCCACATGTATCCCAACGAAAACAACAATGAAAGAAGCAATTACGAATACCACTACACCTACCGCCCCTCCGGCGGCGAACCCCTCCCCAGCCTGGAGCCCGTCCCGCCCCAGAAGCACAAAACCGGCCTGGGCAAGCGCATTGTGGCGGGAGTCCTCTGCGGGACCCTGCTGCTGGGCAGCTCCTTCGGTGTGGGCTGGCTGGTCCGGGACCACTTCCACAGCGGCGGCGAGACCCAGCTCTACCGCAGCGACCGCCAGCTGCCCGAGGTCAAAACCGTCAGCGTCAACGGCACGGACCGCCTGACCTACCCGGAGATTTACCGGGCCAACGTGGACAGCTCCGTCAGCATCAACGTTATTTCCGTCTCCCAGGGCTACAACTTCTTTGGCCGCCAGGTCCAGACCGCCAGCTCCGGCAGCGGCTTCATCATCAGCAAGGACGGCTATATCGTCACCAACTACCACGTGGTGGGCGGCGGCACCAGCGTGGAGGTCACCCTCAATAACGGCAAGACCTTCCCCGCCCAGATCATCGGCGGAGACCCGGACTACGACATCGCCGTCATCAAGGTGGACCCCGGCGAGACAGAGCTCCAGCCCGTGGTGCTGGGCGCCTCCTCCAGCCTCCAGGTGGGGGACGAGGTGGTGGCCATCGGCAACCCCCTGGGCGAGCTGACCTTCTCCATGAGCGAGGGCATCGTCTCCTGCCTCAACCGGGAGATCAACGTGGACAACACCCCCTTTAACATGATCCAGGTGACAGCCGCCGTCAACTCCGGCAACTCCGGCGGCCCCCTCTTCAACATCTACGGCGAGGTGGTGGGCATCGTCTCCGCCAAGTACAGCAGCAACAACGCCTCCGCCACTAGCGCGTCCGTGGAGGGTCTGGGCTTCGCCATCCCTATTGACGACGTGCTCAGCATGATTCAGGACATCATTGAGAACGGGCAGGTCACCTCCAAAGCCTATATGGGCGTGACCGTGGCTGACGCGGCCTACTATCCGGAGACCGGCGTGCGCAGCGGCGCGTACCTGGCCGAGGTGGTGGAGGACGGCCCCGCCGCCAGAGCGGGCCTCCAGGCGGGGGACGTCATCACCATGCTGGGCACCACCACCATCACCTCCCAGGACGACGTCACCAGCGCCATGGGCAGCAAGAGCTACCGGGCTGGGGACACTACCACCGTCACTTTTGTCCGGGACGGACAGGTGATGACCACGGAGCTGACCTTCGGCAGCACCACGGAGAAGCCCCAGGAGGAGCCCACCGTCGAGCCCAGCCGTCAGGACGGCCAGCAGGGCGGCTACGGCGATATGGACGATTTCTTTAACGAGTTCTTCGGCGGCGGCTTCGGCCAGTAACCGCGCTTCCGGGGTGGAATTCCCCTTCATATATGCTTATTCTCTCTCTTTCTTTCTCTTTCTCCTAAATCTGGAGCGGGCGCGGGATGATCCCCGTGCCCGCTCTGGATTTTTCCGCCGCCCTCCGGAATCCGCATATCCGCCGCCCGGCCCGCATAGAATGGACAAGCCAGCAAAAGACAATGTCAGGAGGATTGCGCGCCATGACCATTCAACGCAGGCCCCGGCCCCAGCGCCGCCGCCAACTTACCGCCCTGCTGCTCTCCGGGGCAGTTCTATACCTGGTGGCCGCCACCGCCGCCAGCCCCTCCGCCCAGTCCGCCCGGTCCGCCCTGGAGGCCCTGGGCCGGCAGGGGAGCCTTGCCCTGGGCCTTCTCCGGGCCCAACTGGGGGACTTCCAGCTGGACGCCGCCCTCCCCGCCTCCCTCACCCTGGCCATCGGCCAGAGCCCGGTGCTCTTCTCCAGCCAGGATGCCGTACTGGAGCTGCGCCACACGGTGGAACCCGACGACAGCGGCGGCACAGACAGCGACGCCCCAGACGTCCCCCCTGTGCCGGACGTCTCCATCCCCGAGGAACCCACACAGCCGGAGACCCCCCTGCTCTTCGCTGACAACGGCGTCAACGCCAAGACCCTGGTCCCCTCCACCGCCGAGGGCTACGTGGTGGCCGGGGACGTGTACATCAGCAACCGCACGGACTACAGCCTGGACGCCGCCGGTTTTGACGGCGCCTTTGCCGCCGCGCTCTCCCAAGAGGAGGGCCCTCAGGTGCTCATCGTCCACACCCACGGCAGCGAAGCCTACACCATGCCGCCGGGACAGGAGTACGTCCCCAGCGGCGAGGCCCGCACCACCGACTCCAATTACAACGTAGTACGGGTGGGCGACGAGCTGGCGCGCACCCTGGAGGACGCGGGGCTCAGCGTCCTCCACGACGCCACCCTCCACGACTACCCCGAGTACAGCGGCGCATATGGCCGCTCCCTGGCCTCGGTGGAGGACTATCTGGCCCGCTACCCCTCCATCGTGTTCGTCCTGGACGTCCACCGGGACGCTATCTCCGACGGGGACGGAAGCCCCTACAAGGTGGTCAGCGCGGTGAACGGCGTCAACGCCGCCCAGATGTCCTTTGTCATCGGCACCGACGGCGGCGGGCTGGAGCACCCCCTCTGGCGGGAGAACCTAAAGTTTGCCGCCGCCATCCAGCAGCACCTTCTGGACAGCTTCCCCACCCTCATGCGGCCCATTACCGTGCGCAACTCCCGCTATAACCAGCACGTCACCGCCGGGAGCCTCCTGGTGGAGATGGGGGCCGCCGGAAACTCCCTGGACGAGGCCCTGCTCTCCGCCCGGCTGCTGGGTCAGGCCATGGCCGAGGTCATCTTACACAAATAATTCCATAGAAATTTATGGAAAATACATTTGCTATACTGGGGAATATTTGGTAGAATGACAGTATCCCCTTAGCAAATTTCGGGATTGAGGAGAGAATTTTTATGACTAAACCTGTAACCTTCGCCATCTGCGGCTGCGGGAACCGGGGCCTGGAGGCATACGCCTCCTATCAGACCAATCATCCGGAGAGCATGAAGATCGTTGCCGGGGCGGACAGCCGCCCCGAGCGCCTGGCCATGCTGCGGGAGCGCCACGGCGTGGCGGAGAATATGTGCTTCGCCTCTGCCGAGGAACTGCTGGAGCAGCCCAAGCTGGCCGACGTTCTGATTATCGCCACCCAGGACCGCCAGCACGTCCCCCAAGCCCTCAAGGCCCTGGATAAGGGCTACCACCTGCTGCTGGAGAAGCCCATCTCCCCCAGCCTCACCGAGTGCCGCCAGCTGCTGGAGAAGGCCCACGCAGCCAAGCGGGCGGTAGTGGTATGCCACGTGCTGCGCTACACCCGGTTCTATGCCGCCCTGGAGGCCATGCTCCGCCGGGGCGACGTGGGCAAGGTGCAGACCATCGACGCGGTGGAGCACGTGGGCTACTGGCACTATGTCCACAGCTTCGTCCGGGGCAACTGGCGGCGCAGCGACGAGACCAGCCCCATGATCCTGGCCAAGAGCTGCCACGACATGGATATCCTCCGCTGGCTGGCCGGGGAGAAGTGCCTGCGGGTGCAGAGCTTTGGCTCGCTGGACTACTTCCGCGCGGAGAACGCGCCGGAGGGAGCCGCCCAGCGGTGCATGGACAACTGCTCCTGCAAGGATACCTGCCTCTTCGACGCGGAGAAGCTGTACATCGAGAGCCCCCGCTGCGGCGTGCGGCGGTTCGGCGACAAGTGGCCCTGCAACATCCTGGTGCGGGAGCCGACCGAGGAGAAGATCCGCGACGTGCTCCACACCAGCCCCTATGGCCGGTGCGTGTTCCACTGCGACAACGACGTGGTGGACCACCAGACCGTAAACCTGGAGTTTGAGAACAATATTCACGCCACCTTCACCATGACCGCCTTCACCGAGCTCTGCCGCCGGACCATCAAGATCACCGGCACCCGGGGCGAGATCGAGGGGGAGATGGAGTCCCACAAGATCATCCTCCGCCGCTTCGGCCAGCCGGAGGAGGTCATCGACCTCCGGGACGGCAAGAGCGAATTCTCCGGCCACGGCGGCGGCGACGGCGGGCTTATGGAGAACTTCTGCAATCTCATCGCCAGCGGCGGCACCGAGGGCCTCACCAGCGTGGACGCCTCGGTAGAGAGCCACGTGATGGCCCTGGCCGCAGAGGCGTCCCGGGTGGACGGCGGCAAGACCATCACCCTGTCCGAGTTCCAGGGATAACCAGCACAGTCCCCGCCAGGGGGCGCAAAGGAAAAGCCCGCTTTCCAAAGAAGGCGGGCTTTTCCTGATGGAGAAGATTGAGGAAAAACGATACAACCGTTTAGGTTTCTCTCCTAAACTGGCTTTATTTTACCAGTTCTAAGCACTTTTTGTCAACGTTGATATTGCCTAAATTTCCGGCGGATTCTCCGCTCTCGCCGTAATAATTCACAAAAATCACGAGGTGGTTTTGTAGGAAAATACAATTGACGGGAATTTGCCCTTCCGGGGCGGACGGCCCTTACTGCCGCTGGCCGTCCACAAACACGGCCACCAGGTTCAGCTCCTTGTCCAGCACCACCAGGTCTGCGGCCCGGCCCGGCTCAATGGCCCCCGCGTCCTTGAGGCCCACCGCCATGGCAGGGGCGGTGGAGGCGGCGTACACGGCGGCTTCCAGGGGCAGGCCAAAGCGCACCACGTTTCGCAGGGCGTCCAGCAAGGAGATGGAGCTGCCCGCCAGGGTGCCGTCCAGCAGAGTGGCCTTGTGGTCCTTCACCACGATGGGCTGGCCGCCCAGCTCGTAGTTGCCGTCGGGCATCCCCGCGCAGCGGAGGGAGTCGGAAATCAGGTTCAGCCGCTCCCCGAAGAGCTGGTAGGTGGCCCGGATTACCGACGGGTGGATGTGGAGGCCGTCGCAGATAAGCTCCACGCTGGCCCCGGAATCGAAGGCCGCGCCGATGACCCCGGGGGCCCGGTGCAGCAGGGAGGGCATCCCGTTGTAGAGGTGGGTGGCGTGGGTTGCGCCGGCCTGGAACCCCGCCATGGCGGTGTCATAATCCGCCGTGGTGTGGCCCAGGGAGACGGTGCAGGTCTTGGAGACCGTCTGGATGAAGGGCAGGGCCCCCTCCTCCTCGCAGGCCACGGTAACCAGCTTCACCATTCCGCCGCTGGCGGCGTTGAGGCGGTCAAAGAGGGCGGCGTCCGGCTTGTGGAGGTTTTCCGCCGCCTGGGCCCCCCGCTTGGCGTAGCTGAGGAAGGGCCCCTCCAGGTGGACCCCCGCGCACTTGGCCCCGCCCTTGGGGGCGAAGTCCCGGATGGCGTGCATGGCGGGGGTGAGGACCTCCTCCTTGAGCGTCATGGTGGTGGCCAGGAAGCTGGTGACGCCGTGGGCGGCGTAGTAGTCCGCGATGGGCTGGAGGCCCTCCGGCTTGCCGTCGGAGAAGTCCTCGCCCACAGCCCCGTGGGTGTGGATATCCACAAAGCCGGGGATGACGTAGCAGTCCGCCGCGTCCAGGTCCCCTGGGCCCTCCAGCGCGCCTACAGCGGAGATGGTCTTGTCAAATTCAATATCCGCAGTCTGGAAGGTTTTTCCAATAAAAACCTTTCCGTTCTTGATCCGCATAGAAAAGTCCCCTTATCATCAGTTCTTAGTTCGGGCTCACGCCCGGGCTGTCCGCCGCTTGTACAGGACGATCTCCCCATTGGAGCCGCCCTCGCCGTATTCGCAGACCAGAATATGGCTCTCGCTGGCGGCCAGACCGTAGCACCTGGAGCCGCCCCGCGGTTCCAGCTGGCAGCCCAAGTAGACCTTGCCGTCCTCCAGCAGCCGCACGGTCTGCCCGTTGGACAGGGTGTACGGGAGGTTAATGTAGAAGCCCGGCAGCACGTTGAGGTCCGTGACCTCCGGGAGGTCCGGGATGTCCAGGGCGTTGCACTCCGCGAGTAGCCGCGATTTCAGCCCGCAGGTCCCGCCGCAGCTGCCGCAGTGCTCCTGGCCCTTTTCCCGGCAGCAGGCCGCCAGCGGACATTCGC
>CATIYU010000297.1 GCA_949739085.1 uncultured Eubacteriales bacterium
GCATAAAATTACCAGACCGGCGCTGGCGCGGCGGTCTATTTGTAGTTCCCCTCACCGCCCTTCCTCTGCCTGCAAATAATCTGCCATCAACTCCATTTGGGGGCTTGACTTTTTATTCGCAGGCTTATATGTCCCGTTTCTCCATAGCAAACAGGCTTCCCAGCGCGTAAACGGCGGCCCAGCCAGCGGAACAGCCCAAAATCATGGCCATTTGCCCCGCGTCCAGCATGGGCACGCACTGGCTCTGAACCACGGAGCTGAGCAGATACTGCCACACATCGGGCCAGCGCAGGGCATGGCACGCCAGCGCCAGCAGCTGGGCGGTTAGTCCGCTCCCGGCCAGCACCGTCAGAACGAGGCCCAGCGCGGAGCTCCGGGTCAACGTCACCAGCGCCAGACCCATCAGGCCGAAGGCCCAACAGGGCAGCCAATGCGAGAAGGCGTACTCCAAAATGCGGGCAATGGGACTGGCGGCGGGATGCAGGCCGAAGAGGAGGGGGCCGATCAGCGAAATTAGGACGCCCATGATGGTGAACACCCCGCTGTAGACCCCCGCCAGGAGGATTTTAGACAGGACGTACTCCCAGCGGCGGGGACGGGCAAAGCAGATGTTTTTCATATATCCGCTGGAAAAATCCCCATAGGCGAACAGTGTCATGCCCAGGCCCACCATGACCAGCAGGAGGCCGCTGCCGATGCACTCGTCCATAAATTCCAGCTGGGTCATGTTGCGGATTTCCGCCGACATCTGGCGGTCTGTCTCGTCTATATCCGCTCCTTGGGACTGCATCGCGTCCAGGGTGTTGGGGTTGGACATCGCGGCCGCCAGCAGAATTACCGCCAGGAGCAGCGCCGCCGTTACGCCCAGAATGATGTAAAAGCTCCGGGTTTTGAACAGCCGCCGCAAATCCATATACAGCATATTAAACATGATCGCTTCCTCCCATCCGCTCCAGAAAATAGCCCTCCAGGTCCTGCCGGTGCAGACCCATTTCCTCCACCGCAATGCCCGACTTGGTGAGAATCTGCCCCACGCTTCTGGCGTCCACCGGATCGTAGATCCAGATCTCGCCCTCCGGCCGCATCTCCCAGCGGGCCAGGTGGAGCTCCCGCTCCAGCAGGGCGGCGGACTTCTGGGGCTGGTCTGTCCGCAGGCGGAGGTAGTCGGGGCATTTCTGCTCCAGTTCGGCGGCGGTGATCTGCTCCACCATCCGGCCCTGCTGAATGATGCCGTACCGGGTGGCGATTTTGCTCAGCTCCCCCAGGATGTGCGAGCTGACCAGGATGGTCAATCCCCGTTCCCGGTTCAGCCGCAGGAGAAGCTCCCGCATCTCCCGAATGCCCTCCGGGTCCAGGCCGTTGATGGGTTCGTCCAGCAGCAGCAGGTCCGGCCCGCCCAGCAGGGCCAGGGCCACGCCCAGCCGCTGCTTCATGCCCATGGAGTAGTGGCGCA
>CATIYU010000298.1 GCA_949739085.1 uncultured Eubacteriales bacterium
CCACCGGCGCTGACGGTACTCCTGGCGCGGTTGGTCCTACCGGCCCCACCGGCGCTGACGGTACTCCTGGCGCGGTTGGTCCTACCGGCCCCACCGGCGCTGACGGTATTCCCGGCGCCACTGGCCCTACCGGTCCGACTGGTCCTACCGGCCCCACAGGCTCTGCGGTTACGGCGGACTCCGCCTATGCCGCCAACACCAGCGGCGCAACTGTCGGGGTCATCCTGGGCGGCACCACGATCCCTCTGCCGAATAGCCAGGTTCTCCCGGCCAACGTCACTGCCAACGCTGCCAACACGATCTTCACCGTGGCCGCGCCGGGCCTCTACCGCATCTCCTACAGCGTGAACACCACCCTCGCCCTAGCCGCCGGAAGCCGCCTCCTCATCAACGGCTCCCCCAACGTGGCCTCCACTCTGGCCCCGTCTGTGGCCACCAGCCGCTTCGCCAACGAGATTCTGGTGAATCTCCCCGCCAACAGCACCATCTCCCTGGAGCTGTACGGCCTGGTGGCCGGCGCGGTGCTGCTGTCTAACGCCGCGGGCGCGACCCTGCAAATTGTCCGCTTGAGCTGAAACCATCCCCGCCGGAGCCCCCCTCCGGCGGGGAACGCCTGTTAGGAGGGATGCCATTTGGTTACCGTCAGCCTGTGCATGATTGTGAAAAACGAGGAGGATGTACTGGCCCGCTGCCTGGAGAGCGCCGCCGGCCTGGTGGAAGAAATTGTCATTGTGGATACCGGCTCCACCGACCGTACCCGGGAGATTGCCGCCCAATTCACGGAAAAAGTCCACAGCTTCCCCTGGGCGGACGACTTCGCGGCAGCCCGGAACTACGCCTTTTCCCTGGGGACCATGGACTACTGCATGTGGCTGGACGCCGACGACGTGCTGCTGGAGGAGGACAGGGCCCTCCTCCGCCAGCTCAAGGAGACCCTGGACCCGGAGACCGCCGTGGTCATGGCAAAATATAATGTGGCTTTTGACCAGCAGGGCAGCCCCACCCTGTCCTATTACCGGGAACGGCTCCTCAAAAACCGCATGGGCCTGCGCTGGAAGGGGGCGGTCCACGAGGTGATCGAGCCCACCGGAAAAATCCTATATGCCAGCTTCGCCGTCACCCACCGGAAGACCCGCCCCTCGGACCCGGACCGGAATCTCCGGATTTTTGAGAAGCAACTAGCCCAGGGCGCGGTCCTGGAGCCCCGCCAACAGTTCTACTACGGCCGGGAGCTCTACTACCACCAGCGCTACGAGGAGGCGCTGGTGGTGTTCCAGACGTTTTTATCCGAGGGCCGGGGCTGGGTGGAGAACAATATCGACGCCTGCCGCCACTGCGCCTACTGCCGGGAGGCCCTGGGGCGTCCGGACGAGGCGGTGGGAGACCTTCTCCGCAGTTTTGCCTATGACCGGCCCCGGGCGGAGGTGTGCTGTGAGCTGGGCGGACGGTTTCTGGACCGGGGCAGGCCGGACCTGGCGGCGTTCTGGTACTGCCTGGCCCTGGGCTGTCCCCGGGACGACAGCCGGGGCGGCTTCGTCTCCCCGGACTGCTACGGGTATATCCCCTGCATCCAGCTCTGCGTCTGCTACAGCCGTCTGGGCGACCAGGCCAAGGCGGAGCGGATGAATGATCTGGCCGCCGCCTGCAAGCCCGGCGCACCCGCCGTGGAGCACAACCGGGCCTATTTCCAGCGCCTCCGGGAGGAGGCCCCCGGAACCCCGGCATAATCAGGAGCAAACGCGGCGCGCTATCTTGCGATTCCTCTGAAAATGTGCTATACTTCCTATACTGGCCGCCGTAGCGCCTCTTGCCCTAGGGCGGCCGCCACGAAATTCATTCTTAGGAGGCCGCGATATGAAAAAACGGTTGCTCTCAGTCCTGCTTGCGCTCTGCCTTGCGCTGTCTCTGCTGCCCGGGCCAGCGCTGGCGGCGGGCTCCCTTCCCCCCAGCGAATCCGCGTACTGGAACAACAAAAACATGCAGGTGGCCATCGGTTTTATCAAATCCATCCTAACCAATCCGCCCAGCTCCAACATCGTCCTGGTCTACTACCAGGCCAACGGGTGCGCCAACAGCGCCACCTATGTCCCCCAGTACGCGGCGTTCGCGGAGTCCAGCCGCCTGCGCATGTATGGCTACGCCTACGACCCCGCCGCTGAGATGGGCGAGGAGGGCTACAGCCTCCCCGCCGCCGATTTGCAGGCCCTGCTGGGCAAGTCCAGCTACACCTTCCCGGTGGTGATCGCCTACAACGGTCAGACCAAGGAGCACCGGGCCAAGGACGCGGTTGTGGGGCTGGACGCTCTCAAGGCCCTGCTCTCGGACTGCGGGCTGTACACGGACCCCGGCCCCGGTCCCGGCGGCCCCACGATTGACCTGATTGATGACGCCACCGTCTACCCCCAGTCCTGGGAGGTGCTGCGGCTGGTGAACCAGCACCGCATGGGGATGGGCCTGGAGCCCCTCTCCCTCTTTGACGGCCTCCAGAAGGTGGCCAACCAGCGGGCCTACGAGATCTACATAGACTACCGCGCCGACCACACCCGGCCCGACGGCAGCATCTGCTGGACCGCCTACGACGACTACGGCGTCTCCTACCAGGTCAGCGCGGAGAACATCGCCTCTGGCCAGAGGGACGCCGCGGACGTGATGAACAGCTGGCTCAACAGCCCCGGCCACCGGGCGAACATTGAGAAAACCAACGTCACCCACATCGGCGTGGGGGTCTATACCGGCTCCTCCGGACGGAACTACTGGACCCAGGATTTCGCCGCCGCCCGGTACTGCGTTCACACCAACCTGCGGCTCTCCAAAACCTCTATCCCCTCCCAGCCGGGTACGGACCTGGATGCCCTGCTGAAGGCGGCGGACGTTACCCTCACCTATAACTGCCAGCAGTACGGCGAATGCCGGATGCCCCTCATCTCCGCCATGTGCTCCGGCTACGACAAGGACGCGGCGGGGAACCAGACCCTTACCGTCTCCTGTGGCGGCATGACCGCAGAGCTGTTCATAGCCGGAGAGGGCGGCTGCCTGGAGCACGACTTCGGCCAGGGGACTGTCACCAAGGAGCCCACCTGCACGGAGACCGGCACGCGGACCTTCACCTGCTCCAAGTGCGGCGAGACCAAGACCGAGGCCATCCCCGCCAAGGGCCACAGCTATGAGACCGACAGCGCGGGCAACCAGGTCTGCACTGTCTGCGGCCACACCATCCCCGCCAGCGTCTCCGTGGAGGACCAGCTGGACCAGGCCCTGGAGGCCGCCGACCCGGAGACCGCCAAGGCGATCCTGGACGGCCTGGACCGGGAGGCCCTGAAAAATGAGCTCACCAGCGCCGTCTACGACAAGCTGGAGGCCCTGGAAGCGAAAATCGGCGGCGCGGCGGCGGTGGACGTCTCCGGCTCCGGCCTCAGCGGCGCGAAAATCGTGGGCGCGAAGCTGAGCACCGGCTACGACAGTCCGGCTACGCTGAAAATCAGCCAGCCCGAGGATGCCGCTCTCCCCACCCCCGACCCCAGCGCCAAAAATGTCTTCCGGTTCTCCATGAACCTGCTGGACGGGGCGGGCGAGGAAATTGAACTCACCGTTCCCGTGCGCATCACCATCCCCCTGCCTATGGATAACCTGGACACCCGCACTTTCCGGCTGTGGCACTTCCACGACGGCAAGATGGATGAGATCAAGCCCGAGCTGCACCAGGAGAGCGGGCGCTGGTACGCCACCTTTACGGTGGGCGGCTTCAGCGACTTCCTCATGACCTACAGTACTGTCTCTATCCCGGAGATTCCCACGCTCCCCGGTGACGGCGGCTCCACCACCCCGGGCGGCGGTACTGGTACAACGCCCCAGCCCACCCTTTACGAGGTGTCCGTCCAGGCGGCGGACCACGGCACGGCCACTCTCAGCAGGTCCACCGCCGCCAAGGGCGACCGGGTGACCGTGACTGTGAAGCCGGACGCTGGCTGGCAGCTGGAGTCCCTCACCGTCCGGGACAAGGACGGCCGCGAGCTGGAGCTGACGGACCGGGGCAGCGGACAGTACAGCTTTACCATGCCCGCCTCGGCGGTCTCGGTGGAGGCGGTCTTCTCCCAGATTCCCACTGCGGAACCCGACCCCACCCCTGAGCCGGAACCCCTGCCCTTTACGGACGTCCCCGACGGCGCGTGGTTCGCCAGCGAGGTGCGCTATGTCTACGAAAAGGGCCTCATGGCTGGCGACGGCAGCGAAGTCCTCTTCAACCCCACCGGCGTCATGACCCGGGCCATGCTGTGGACGGTGCTGGCCCGCCTGGACGGCGCGGACACCAGCGGCGGCAGCATCTGGTATGAGCCGGGCCGGGCCTGGGCTATGGCGAAGGGCATCTCCGACGGCGAGAACCCCCAGGAGAGCGTCACCCGGGAGCAGCTGGCGGCCATGCTGTGGCGGTATGCCGGCAGTCCCGCCGGCGGGGCCGGCCTGGAGAGCTTCTCCGACGCCGGGACGGTCTCCGGCTGGGCGGAGGGCGCGGTGCGCTGGGCCGTATCCGCCGGAATCCTCAACGGTAGCGGCGGCAGGCTGAATCCCACCGGCACGGCTACCCGCGCTGAGGTGGCGGTCATGCTGACCCGGTTCGCTCAGAGCCTTGAAAAATAATACAGAGGGAGGCGGCTGGAATTCCAGCCGCCTCCCTGCGCGTCTCTATCTGATTTTAGCCAATCACCCGGCTGATCCCCATGGCGAAGGCCCCGGGACCGGTGTGGCAGGCGATGCTCAGGGTCAGGGGATCGTATTGGATCTCCTCGCCCGGGAACGCCTGGGCGGCCAGGGACAGCCACTCCGCCTCCTCCTCGCGGGTCTGGAAGGTGCCGGAAGCGTCAATGCGGATGGGAACGCCCCTCCGGCGGCAGTCCGCAACGCTCTCCTGCATGGCCTCCAGCAATCGGGCCTTGCACTGCTTCGTCCCCCGGACCTTGGCAAAGGTGTCCAGCTTCTCCCCCCGGATGACCAGTAAGGGCTTGATGCCAAGCACCGCGCCCATGGCCGCCACGGCGGGGGTGATGCGCCCGCCTTTTTTCAGATACTCCAGGGTGTCCACGCCGATATAGATGAGGGTACCCCCCCCGGCGGCCTCCAGCCGCTCCTTGACTTCCGCCGCCCCGCAGCCCCGGGCTACCAGGGCCGCCGCGTCCCGGACAGAATTTTTCTGGGGCACAGAGATCTGGTGGTTGTCCGCCACCTGCACCCGTCCCCCGTAGCTGGAGGCCAGGGCCAGGGCTGTCTGGCAGGAGCCGCTCAGGCCGCTGGTCATGGGAATATAGACCAGCTCGCCGTACCCGGAGGCCAGGACGCTGTCCCACATGGTGGTGAGGTCGTCCGGGGCGGGCTGGGAGCTGGAGACGCTCCGGCCCTCCCGCTGGAACTGGTAGAACTGCTCCGGGAAGATGTTGACGCCCTCGTAGTAGATCTCGTTATCAATGATGATGGGCATGGGCACCACATGGACGCCCCATTGCTCCGCCAGGTCTCTGGAGATGCCGCTGTTGCTGTCGGTAACAACCGCCGTTTTCATAGTCCGGGGACCTCTCTTTCGTTATTGGCCTGACCGCTCCTCCACCGCGTCCAGCCGGTCGAAGGTGTGGAGCCAATCCGCCTTAAAGTAGTAAATGAGGAACAGCACTGCGCTGATGGACCAGGTGAGGGGGTAGGCGGTAAAGACCACCATGATGTTTTCCCAGATACCCACCGCTATGGTGATGTAGGACACGCGGACCACGCACCAAATGGCCATCATGATAATCATGGGCACCGTGGCCTTGCCGGCTCCCCGGAGAATACCGGCCATACAGTGGTTGAGGGCCAGCAGGCAGTAGAAGGGGGAGATGATCCGGGCCTGCCGGACGCCGAAGGCCACCACCCCCGGGTCGCTGTTGAAGAGGCCGATGAAGAAGGGGGCCGCCAGCCAGATGACCACCCCGATCAGCTCTGCCGTCAGCATAGAACAGGCCACGCCGAACCGGGCCCCCTGCTTCACCCGGTCATGATGCCGGGCTCCCAGGTTCTGGCCCACAAAGGTGGCCAGAGCCATGGAGAAGCAGGTCACCGGCAGGAAGGCAAAACCCTCAATCTTGCTGTAGGAGCCGCAGCCGGCCATCGCGCTGTCGCCAAAGGCGTTGATGTTGGCCTGGACCATGACGTTGGCGAAGCCGATGACCGAGTTCTGCACGCCCGAGGGCAGGCCAAAGCGGACAATCAGCGCCAGCATGGACCAGTCCAGCCGGATGCGCCGCAGCTCCACCCGGTAGACCTCGTCCGTGCGCAGCAGGCGCCGCAGGCACAGCAGGGCGGACACCGCCTGGGAGATGGCGGTAGCCGCAGCCGCCGAGGCCACTCCCCAGCGAAACACACCCACGAACAAAAGGTCCAGGGCCACGTTGATGAGAGAGGAGGTGATGAGGTAGTAGAGGGGATGGCGGCTGTCGCCCACCGCCTGTAGGATGCCGGTGGAGATGTTGTAGAGGAACAGGGCCGCGCTGCCGTAGAAGTAGGTGCGGAAATAGGCGATGGACTGGGGCAGCACGTTGTCCGGGGTGCCCATCCAGCGGAGGATATAGGGCGTCAGCAGTACGCCCACCACGGTCATGAGGAGTCCGGCGGCAAGGCCGAAAGCCAGGTCCGTGTGGATGGCGTTTTGCAGCTTTTCCCGGTCCCCGGCGCCGTAGTACTTGGAAATCAGCACGCCCGCGCCCATGGCCATGCCGCTGAGGAAGCCCACCAGCATGAAGATGAGATTTCCGGAGGAGCTGACGGCGGCCAGGGCCTCCTTGCCGATGAAGTTGCCGACAATGAGGGTGTCGGCGGTGTTGTAGAGCTGTTGGAACAGATTGCCGAGGAAGATTGGAACCGCGAAGGACAAGAGTCCTTTTCCAATACTCCCCTCGATCATAGATGGCTGCCGGTGGTTCAATGGGGTTCACCTCTGTTTTTTCTATCATTTTCCGAATAGTCTACTCTATTTTTATCCATCTGGCAAGGGGGTTTTGGAAGAAAAATTTATTTCCACAGTAAATTTTTACTCTATTTTTTGTGCAAACCGCAGAACCTTGCGCCGGAGAAGAGATTTGTGGTATACTTATTTTATTAGACCTTGCTCACAGTCCAAGAGAAAAGGGGGGAACCAGGATGCTGAAAAAGTTGAATGAGAAATTCCGGTCCGACTGCTTCGCCACAGAGACCCTGGGCGCGGTCATCCGGGATGCGGAGCCGGGCCGTGCTGTCTGCGCCCTAGCGCTGCGGCCCTGCCACATGAACGCCAACCGCGTGCCCATGGGCGGCGTCATCTTTACCCTGGCGGACTTTGCCTTCGCGGTGGCGGCCAACGGCTATTCGGAACGGAACACGGTGTCCCAGCACGCGTCCATCACGTTTCTGACGCCCGCCAAGGGGCAGGAGCTGCTGGCGGAGGCCCGGTGTCTGAAGGAGGGCCGGACCACCTGCCTGTACGCGGTGGAGGTCCGGGACGAGCTGGGCGGCTACGTGGCCCACGCCACCATCAACGGCTTTACGCTGGGATAAAAAACGGCGTCCCGCTGCCCGGAAGGACGGCGGGACGTTCTATTGCTCCGGCGGCTGGTACTCCAGCAGTTCGCTGATCTCGCAATTGAGGACAAAGCAAACCTTGGCGAAAAAATCTAGGTCAATCATTTCAATATGGTCCGCCCTGTAGTAACGGGTAATCACGTCATATTTTAAGCCCGTCAGCTTCCGCAGATGGTTTCGGGTGATGCCGCGGCTGTCCAAGGCTTGGGCCAGCTTAACCTTGATGCCGCCATACTCCGCCGTCTGGTAGTGGACAATGGATTTTATATCGGCCATGCTCCCACCCCCTTTGGGTTTTAGCTTACCACAGGATTTCCTCGTTGACATTTTCCTTATTTAAGTATACCCTGTTTTCAGTATACTATTAAATAAGGATATAGGAGGTAAGAGTAATGGGCGCCGCAAAAGGGAAAAAGCAGGTGACATTGACAGTTGATGCCCATGACCAGCTGCTGGACTTAGCGCAGGAGGCGGACCGTACCCTGGCGGGGTATATTCGCTGGATTTTGCGCAATCATTTAAATGAAATTGATGCGAACAGTGAAAGGGAAAAGTTGCCGCATCCCGCCCCTCCAGAAAAAAGCCATTGACTTTATCTGTTAAAAGTGGTAAAGTGCAGTCACCATGTTTATCAGGAGGGCGCTATGGTTATTACTGAATTTCTGGAACGCAACGCCCGGCTCTACGGCGCGGACACCGCCCTGGTGGAGCTGAGCCCATCGGAGGAGCGGGACCGGGCCGTCACCTGGCGGGAGGCCAGCCTGATTGAGAGCGCCCAGCCAGACGCCCCCTACCGCCGGGCCCTCAGCTGGCGGGACTTTGACCGGCGGGCCAACCGCTTCGCGAACCTGCTCTTGAGCCGGAACCTGGAGCGGGGGGCCAAGGTGGGGATTTTGATGATGAACTGCCTGGAGTGGCTTCCCCTCTACTTCGGCATTTTGAAGGCTGGCGGCGTGGCGGTGCCCCTGAACTTCCGCTACTCCAGCGACGAGATCAAGTACTGCCTGGAGCTGGCGGACGTGGAGGCCCTGGTGTTCGGCCCGGAATTTGTGGGCCGCATGGACGCCGTTGTGGGCCAGCTCCCCCAGGTGCGGCTGCTGTTCTTTGTGGGCCGGGACCGCCCGGACTACGCCGAGGACTGCGGGCGGCTCATGGGCTTCTGCTCCTCCAGTCCGCCGCCGGTGGCTCTGGAGGAGCAGGACCACGCGGCCATCTATTTTTCTTCCGGCACCACCGGCTTTCCCAAAGCCATTCTCCACAACCACCTGGCCCTCCTCAGCGCCTGCGAGACGGAGCAGCGCCACCACGGCCAGACCCGGGACGACGTCTTCCTCTGCATCCCGCCCCTCTACCACACCGGGGCCAAGATGCACTGGTTCGGTAGCCTCCTCTCCGGCAGCCGGGCGGTTCTGCTGCGGGGGGTGAAGCCGGAGTGGATTCTCCGGGCGGTGACGGAGGAGAAATGTACCATTGTGTGGCTCCTGGTGCCCTGGGCCCAGGACCTGCTGGACGCCATCGAGTCCGGCAGGGCGGACCTGGACAGCTGCCTGCTGGACCAGTGGCGGCTGATGCACATTGGCGCGCAGCCGGTGCCCCCCAGCCTGATCCGCCGCTGGAAGAAGATCTTTCCCCACCACCAGTACGACACCAACTACGGCCTCAGCGAGTCCATCGGTCCCGGCTGCGTCCACCTGGGGGTGGAGAACATCCACAAGGTGGGGGCCATTGGCGTGCCCGGCTACCGCTGGGAGGCCAAAATCGTGGACGAGCAGGGCAGGGAGGTCCCCCAGGGCGAAACCGGCGAGCTGGCGGTGAAGGGCCGGGGGGTCATGCTCTGTTACTACAAGAACCCGGAGGCCACGGCGGAAATTCTTAAGGACGGCTGGCTCTATACCGGCGACATGGCCCGGATGGACGCCAGCGGCTTCATCTTCCTGGTGGACCGCAAGAAGGACGTGGTCATCTCCGGCGGCGAGAACCTGTACCCGGTGCAGATCGAGGACTTTCTCCGGCAGTATAATAAAATCAAGGACGTGGCGGTCATCGGCCTGCCGGACCCCCGCCTGGGCGAAATCGCCGCGGCTATCATCGAGGTCAAGGACGGCCTGACCTGTACGGAGGCGGAGATCCAGGCATTCTGCCAGGAGCTGCCCCGGTACAAGCGCCCCCGGCGGATTATTTTCGACGCCGTGCCCCGCAACCCCACCGGCAAGATTGAGAAGCCCGTCCTGCGGGAGAAGTACATCCACGGCCGCCTGGTAGAGGCCCAGCTCAACACCTGAGGGGAGACGGGACATGCGTTGCCGGCGGCTGCCTATTGACAAGTCCCGCCCCAGAAAGTATGATAAAAAAGACAGAGACCGCCCTTTCCCGGCGGCCCCTTTTCCGTGTTTTTGCATCAACACCCCAGTAAAGGAGAATCGCATATGAAAAAGCTGATGCTGGGAAACGAAGCCGCCGCCCGGGGCCTCTATGAGGCCGGCTGCTCCTTTGTTTCCAGCTATCCCGGCACCCCCAGCACGGAGATCACGGAATTTGCCGCTCAATATCCGGAGATCTACGCCGAGTGGGCCCCCAACGAGAAGGTGGCCATGGAGGCGGCTTTCGGCGCGTCCCTGGCGGGCCGCCGCAGCTTCTGCGGCATGAAGCACGTGGGGCTCAATGTGGCGGCGGACCCCCTCTTCACTATCTCCTACACCGGCGTGAACGCCGGTATGGTCATCGCTGTGGCGGACGACCCGGGGATGCACTCCTCCCAGAACGAGCAGGACTCCCGGCACCACGCCATCGCCGCCAAGGTGCCCA
>CATIYU010000299.1 GCA_949739085.1 uncultured Eubacteriales bacterium
GCCTGCTGGGGCTGGAGGCGGCGCTGCGCCGCCGGGTGGTGGGCCAGGACGAGGCGGTGTCCGCCATTGCCCGGGCCATCCGCCGGGGCCGGGTGGGGCTCAAGGAGCCGGACCGGCCCACCGGCAGCTTCCTCCTGCTGGGCCCCACCGGCGTGGGCAAGACGGAGCTGTGCCGCGCCCTGGCGGAGGCCATGTTCGGCCAGGAGGACGCCCTGATCCGGATGGATATGTCGGAATACGCGGAGGGCCACGCGGCCAGCCGCCTGGTGGGCTCCCCGCCGGGCTACGTGGGCCACGAGGACGGGGGCCAGCTCACGGAGCAGGTGCGGCGCAAGCCCTACTCCGTGGTGCTCTTCGACGAGATGGAGAAGGCCCACCAGGAGGTCTGGAACCTGCTGCTGCAAATCCTGGAGGACGGCAGCCTCACCGACAGCCACGGCCGCCGGGCGGACTTCCGCAACACCATCATCGTCATGACCAGCAACGTGGGGGCCCAGCAGATCACCAGGAACCAGCCCATGGGCTTCGCCAGCGCGGCGGACGGGGAGGCGGAGCGGCAGGGCCGCATCCGCCGGTCGGTGACCGAGGAGCTGCGGCGCACCTTCCGCCCGGAATTTCTGAACCGGATTGACGAGACCCTGGTCTTCCGCCAGCTGGCGGAGGAGGACATCCGGGAGATCGCCCGGCGGCTGTTGGCCCGGGCGGGGGAGCGCATGAAGGCGCTGGGCCTGGCCTTCCGGGCGGAGGAGGAGGCCGTGGGCAGGCTGGCCCGGGACGGCTTCGACCCCGCCAACGGGGCCCGCCCCCTGCGCAGAACGCTCCACGCCCAGGTGGAGGACCCGGTGGCGGACGGCCTTCTGACGGGCCGGTTCCAGGCCGGGGACGCCCTGGTGCTGCGGCTGCGGGAAAATGCCCTTGCTATTGAGAAGGAAATGGAGTAATATAGAGGCAGGGACCGCCCCCGGCGGTCCCTCTTTGAAATGGGGCGGATAAGCGTCCGTCCCGGCTTGCCAGCCGCCCAGGCGGCAAAAGAAAGGAGACAGCAATGGCATTTTCTGGTAACGACGCCGGTGGCTTCCACTGGGAGGGCTTTGAGAGCGGAGCGCCGTCCCAGCGGCCGCCGAAGAGGGAAAAAAAGCCCCGCAAGGCGGTGAAGAGCCCCGCGGCGCGGGTCCTCATCAATCTGGCCGTGACGGCGGCGGTGGGGTTCCTGTATTTCTACGTCAACCTGCCCCCCATCAACCTCCAGGCCCCGGAGTTCTACAGCTTCGCCCTGCTGCTGTGCGTGGTATACTGCGGGTGCGCCGTGGTCACCAGCGGGTTCCAGGGGGAGGGGGTCAAGGGGTACTTCAAGTTCCTGCGCAAGCAGTGCCTCATCCCGCTGGTGGCGGCGCTGCTGCTCTTTGTGACCACCATCGTGGGCTCCCTGGCGGGCAGCGTCCTGTTCCGGGCCAAGTCCTACGCGGAGCTGCTGCCCATCCAGACCGGGGACTTCGCCTCGGAGGTGGACGAGATCTCCTACAGTCAAATCCCCATGCTGGACCGGCAGTCCGCCGAGCGGCTGGGGGACCGGAAGCTGGGCGAACTCAGCGACATGGTCAGCCAGTTTGAGGTGGTGGACGACTACACCCAGATCAACTACCAGGGCCGCCCCGTGCGCATCGCCACCCTCATGTATATGGACCTCATCAAGTGGTTCACCAACCGGGGCGGCGGCCTGCCCGCCTACCTCCTCATCGACATGGTCACCCAGAACGTGGAGCTGGTGCGGCTGGAGGAGGGCATTAAGTACACCACCGCCGAGCATTTCAGCCGCAACCTCTACCGCCACCTGCGCTTCCACTACCCCACCTATATGTTCAGCCAGCCGGTGATGGAGGTGGACGAGGAGGGCGTGCCCTACTGGATTTGCCCCAGGCTGGTGAAGACCATCGGCCTCTTCGGCGGCACGGACGTGCTGGGCGGCGTGCTGGTCAACGCCATTACCGGGGAGTGCCAGTACTACGAGGAGGTCCCCGCCTGGGTGGATAACCTCTACCCCGCCGGTCTCATCGTGCAGCAGTACGACTTCTACGGCATGTACCACAACGGCTTTTTCAACTCCCTCTTCGGGCAGAAGGACGTGACCATCACCACCGCGGACTACAACTATATCGCCCTGGGGGACGACGTGTGGGTCTACACCGGCGTCACCTCCACCGGCGGCGACCAGTCCAACATCGGCTTTATCCTCACCAACCAGCGGACCAAGGAGAGCCGGTTCTACTCCTGCGCCGGGGCCACGGAACACTCCGCCATGGCCAGCGCGCAGGGCCAGCTCCAGCACCTGGGGTACACCGCCACCTTCCCCCTGCTGCTGAACGTGGGCGGGCAGCCCACCTACTTCATGGCCATGAAGGACGCCGCCCAGCTGGTCAAGCAGTACGCCATGGTCAACGTGCAGCAGTACCAGGTGGTGGCCACCGGCGAAACCGTGGCCCAGTGCGAGCAGAACTACCTGTCCATGCTCAGCCAGAACGGCATTGTGGACGGCAGCGCCGGGCTGGGCGGCACGGAGACCGCCGAGGGCACCATCGCGGAAATCCGCACCGCCGTGCTGGACGGAAACAGCTTCTACTTCATCCGCCTCAACGGCAGCGATCTCTTCTACTCCATCAGCGCGGTGGAAGAGCCCCTGGCGGTGATTCTCAGCGTGGGGGACCGGGTGGCCGTCACCTACCAGCCCGGCGGGGAGGGCATCCTTACCTCTGTGGCGGTGGAGCGGCGGTAACGGCGGACAGGGGCTGGTTTTGGGCCCGGGCCAGCGCGGCCAGGGCCTCGTACTCCGGCTTACCCTTGCGCAGGCCGCAGCCAACGCCAATTTTATAGGGGACGGGGCCGAAGGGTGTTTCGGCTTCGTCCCATTTTATGTCCATGGCCCAGCGGGGGCAGTCCGTGCGGCGCACGCCGAAGGAGGAGGTATGGCGGAGAATCTCCTTTGCCAGGCGGTCCGCCTCCTCCGGGCGGCACAGGCAGGTCAGGAGGACGCCGGGGCGGTTCTTCTTGGTCTGGACGGGTGTGTAAAACACGTCCAGGGCCCCGGCCTCCAGCAGCCGTTCCATGGCGTAGCCCAGGGCCTCGCCGGTCATGTCGTCCAGGTTGGCCTTCAGCTCCGTGACCGTATCGTTGGGTCCGTCCTCCGCCGTGTCCAGCAGGAAGGCCCTGAGGCAGTTGGCCCGGGGGAAGTCCTTTGTGCCGCAGCCGTACCCCGCCGCCAGGAGCCGCCCGGCGGGCATGGGGCCGAAGGAGGCGGCGAAGGTCCGCAGGAGCGCCGCGCCGGTGGGGGTGCAGAGCTCGGCGGCAATGTCCCCCGTGGCGATGGGCGCGCCCTCCAGCAGATAGGCCGTGGCGGGGGCTGGGACCGGCAGCACGCCGTGGGCCGTGGACACCGTGCCGCCCCCCACCGTCACCGGGGAGGCGAGGACGGCCTCCGGGGCCAGCAGGTGCATGAGGTAGCAGACCCCGGTCACGTCCGCCACCGCGTCCAGGGCCCCCACCTCGTGGAAATGGACCTCCCCCACCGGCACGCCGTGGGCCCGGGATTCCGCCTCCGCGATGCGTCCGTAGACCCGCGCGGCGGCCTCCCGGACGGGTTCCGGCAGGGGGAAGCCGCTGATGAGCTCGTTAATGTGCTCCAGGCTGTGGTGCTCGTGCTCATGGTGGTGGTCATGGTCATGCTCGTGGTGGTGGTCATGATGGTGGCCCTCCTCGTGGCCCCGGACCCTCACCCGCATATGGACGCCGGAGACGCCCTGGCGGCGGGCCGGTTCCGCCTCCACCGTCACGCCGGGTATGAGGCGGTTCATGTCCCGGAGGAAGCGCTCCTTCTCCGGGCACAGCTCGTAGAGCGCGGCCATCAGCATGTCGCCCGCCGCGCCCATACTGCAGTCCAGATATAGCGTTTTCATCTTTTATCATCCTTTCCGGAGTGAAAAATCCTTTTCCTGCCCTGCCCGCCGGATTTTTGGGCATGCTACAGATAGACAGCCCTATCATAGCACATTCTGCCGGTAACGAAAAGGGGATGCCGCCTTTACAAATTTCCGGATTGGTGGTAGAGTGGGCAGAGAAACCGTAGAAGGACATTTTGGTAAGGTAAGGAAGGAATGGGATCATGATGATGCAGGAGCTATGGGAGCAGGTGCAGCCGCTCGTGCGCAGATGCGGGGAGCTGCTGCTGCACCGGGTGGAAGGCGAAGGCCAGATTCACCTGAAGGGAAAGGCCGATTTTGTAACCGACACCGACCTGGCCGTCAGCCAGGCGCTCTGTGAAGGGCTCCCGGCCATCCTGCCGGGAAGCCGGGTGATTACCGA
>CATIYU010000300.1 GCA_949739085.1 uncultured Eubacteriales bacterium
CGGCAGCCGCATACATGCTCTCATCGGCCTCCAGCATCCGGTCAAAGAGAATGACCTGGGTGCCGGCAGCCTGGGCGTCCTGGAGAACGCTGTCCCAGCCGGTGGTGGAGGCGGGGGAGAGGAGGAGGAAGTCCACCTCGTCCTGGATCATCTGCTGGGCGGTAGCGATCTGCTGGGCAGCGTCGTTGTTGTTGTAGAAAGTGGCGTCATAGCCGTTCTCCGCCGTAAAGGTATCGCGCATGGCCTTGTCGTTGGCGGTGCGGTAGCCGGACTCGTTGGGGTCGTTGTTGATGATGCCCACCTTGATGGGTTCGCCGCTGTTGGAGGGGCTGCCGCCCTGGCCATCCTTACCAGCGTTGTTGCCGCTGCCGCCGCAGGCGGCCAGGGACAGGACCATGCAAAGGGTCAGCAGGAGACAAAAAACTTTTTTCATGATTGCTTCCTCACTTTCAAATTTTGGATCCGCCGCCGGAGGGCCGTATGCTCCGGCTTTCCATAGCTGCATTAAATACGATTTTCCACCCAAAGTCAATACATTCCGGACAAATTCACTATTTTTGTCCGAGTGAATAGAACAAATTTGGTCAATTACGCAGATTAAGAAAACAAATTTGTTGCCGATTGTAGAAGTAATTCCATTAAAAGTTGAAAATTTTACGATTTGTCTTTTGAATCTGTTCGTTTTTCTACGCTGGAGGAAAACGGGGACAGGCTCTTTCCACCGGCAGATTACCCAAACCGCGGCGGGACGTTGATTTCTTTTTGGTGAAAAGGCAAAAATTTTGCGGACTAAGCTGGAATGACGGGAGAGGAGGTGCGGATATGGCGGCAAAATACCAGCTTCTGGCAGAACGGCTCCGGGAAGAGCTGCGCCGGAACAGCGGACACGCCGGGTACAGGCTGCCCACCGAGCTGGAGCTCTCCCGGCAGTATCAGGTGAGCCGCCAGACGGTCCGCCATACCCTGCGCCTGCTGGAGGAGGAGGGCCTTATCCGCCGGCGGCAGGGCAGCGGCTCCTTTGCCACCGGCCTGCTCCCTGGCGCGGCCCCCCGGCAGATCGCGGTGGTGACCTCCTTCCTGGACGACTACATTTTCCCCGCCATCCTCCACGACGCGTCCGGCGTCTTCTCCCGGCAGGGCTACTCCACCGCCGTCTACGCCACGGAAAACCGGGTCAGCACAGAGCGGGAAATCCTCCTGCGCCTGCTGGAAGAGCCGGTGAGCGGCCTTTTGGTGGAGGGGGCCAAGACCGCCCTGCCCACGCCGAACGCCGGCCTCTACCAGCGCCTGCGCCAGGCAGGCACGCCGGTCGTCTTTCTCCACGGCGCTTACGCGGAGCTGGACCAAATTCCCTGTGTGGCGGACGACAACTATGGCGGGGGCTACCAGCTGGCCCGGTACCTCACCGGCAGAGGGCACCGGGAAATCGCCGGTATCTTCAAGAGCGACGACATTCAGGGCCCCCAGCGGTACCATGGAGCCATCTCCGCCATCCGGGACGCGGGGCTGGCCATTCGAGACGGACGTTTCGCCTGGTACGACACCGAGGACCGGCGCTGCCTCCTGGAGGAGCGGGACGGGCGTCTTCTGACGGACTTCCTGCAAAAGCGGCTGGGGAACGCCACGGCGGTCATCTGCTACAACGACGAGATCGCCTACCGCCTCATCCAGGTCCTGCTGGAGGCAGGCCGCCGGGTGCCGGAAGAGGTGGCAGTGGTTAGCTTTGATAACAGCTATCTCAGCCAGCTGGGCCCTGTGCCCATCCCCTCCCTCAGCCACCGCAGCCGCATGGGCCGCGCGGCGGCGGAGCAGATGACCGGCCTGCTGCGCGGGGAGGCTGTCCGCTCCAAGTTCCTCGAGTGGGAATTGGTCATCCGAACCAGCGGCTAGAAAAGCGCCGGGACAAGGTTCGGTCCCGCAAATTTACAGATTATTCACAGAAAATTAGCACTCTGGTTACGAGAGTGCTAATTTTCCTCTTTACACGAGGGTGCGCCGGGTGTACAATGCATAGCGAAAAGAAAAACGAGTGGGTATGCCCCCGCCGGGCATACTAGAGCAAAGGAGGCTCACTATGAATTTTGATCTGTACACCCAGAACGCCCAGCAGGCGGTTGCGGACTGCCAGTCCATTGCCGTTGAAAACGGCCAGCAGCAGCTGGAGGGCGAGCATCTGCATCTGGCACTGCTGCGACAGCGGGAGGGCCTGGTCCCCCGGCTTCTGACCTATATGGGCCTGGACGTGGAGGTCCTGGCCAGGGAGGTTCAACGGGAGATCGACCGCCTGCCCAAGGTCTCCGGCGGCGCGGACCAGCTCTACGCCAGCCGCCGGTTCTCCCAGCTGCTGCTGGCGGCGGAGAAGAACGCCCAGCAGTTTAAGGATGAATATGTGTCCGTGGAGCACCTGTATCTGGCCCTGGTGGACGAGAGCGGGACGCCCAGCGCAAAGCTCTTCCGCCAGTACGGCATTGACCGGGAGAAGATTCTCCAGGCCCTCACCAAAATCCGGGGCAGCCAGCGGGTCACCAGCCAGAATCCCGAGGAGGGCTACGAGGCCCTCTCCAAATACGGCCGGGACCTGGTGGACCTGGCCCGGCAGGGCAAGCTGGACCCGGTCATCGGACGGGATGGGGAAATCCGCCACACCATCCAGATTCTCAGCCGCAAGACCAAGAATAATCCCGTCCTCATCGGCGAGCCCGGCGTGGGCAAAACCGCCGTGGTGGAGGGCCTGGCTCAGCGGATTCTCAATGGCGA
>CATIYU010000301.1 GCA_949739085.1 uncultured Eubacteriales bacterium
AGAGGGTGCAGCTCAGCCGCCCCCGGCCCCGGCTGTAGGCCGTGACGGCCTGCCAGTAGTCCCCCATCTCCGACACCGGGGCGCTGCCGGTGAGGAGGGCCCCGTCCCCCAAAGTCTCCGGCGGGTCGAAGCGGCCGCCCATCTGCTGGACGTCGTTCATGGCCCGGCCCAGGTTTTCGCCGGGCACCTCCAGCCGGAAAGCGTACCAGGGCTCCAGCAGCACGCTTTTTGCCCGCATCAGCCCCTGGCGCACCGCCCGGTAGGTGGCCTGCCGAAAATCGCCGCCCTCGGTGTGCTTGAGGTGGGACCGCCCCGCCGTCAGGGTAATCTTCATATCTGTAATGGGGGACCCGGTCAGCACCCCCAGATGCTGCTTCTCCGCCAGGTGGGTGAGGATGAGCCGCTGCCAGTTCCGGTCCAAGTGGTCCTCCCCGCAGGCGGAGGCGAACCGTAGCCCGCTGCCCGGCTCCCCCGGCTCCAGCAGCACGTGGACCTCAGCATAGTGGCGCAGGGGCTCGTAATGGCCCACCCCCTCCACCGGCCCGGCGATGGTCTCCTTGTAGGCCACACTCCCCGCGGCAAAATCCACCTCCAGGCCGAACCGCCGGGCGATCACTTCCCGCAAAATCTCCAGCTGGACCTGTCCCATAAGCTGGAGGCTGATCTCCTGCATCCTCTCGTTCCAGAGGATGTGGAGCTGGGGGTCCTCCTCCGCCAGCAGCCGGAGGTGGTCCAGCACGGCGTGGGGGTCCGCGCCCTCGGGAAGCAGCAGGCGGTAGTTTAGAGCCGGTTCCAGGGCAGGGGGCTGTCCCTGGTTCTCCCTGCCCAGCCCTTGGCCGGGGTAGGTCCGGGTGAGGCCCGCAACGGCGCAGACCGTCCCCGCCTCCGCCGCGCTCACCGCCTGGAATTTGGCCCCGGAATAGACGCGAATTTGCTCCGCCTTCTCCTCCCATACCGTGCCGTCCGGGTCCCGGCCGGAGACGGCGTCCTTCACCCGCAGGCTTCCGCCGGTGATTTTCATATAGGTGAGCCGGGCCCCCTGGCCCCGCTGGCTGTCCCGGCCAATTTTGTAGCCCCGGGCCCCGAACGCCTCGGGGTAGGCGGGCCGGGGCCCGTACCGCTCCAAGCCCTGGAGGAACGCCTCCACCCCCTCCAGCTTCAGCGCGGAGCCGAACCAGCAGGGGAACACCGTCCGGGCGGCGATCAGCCCCGCCAGGATTTCATCGGACAGCGCCCCCGTCTCCAGGTACTCTGTCAGCGCCTCCTCGCTGGCGGTGGCGGCGTCCTCCAGAAACTCCGGGCCGCTGAAATCCACGCAGCTCCCGCTGAGACGCTCCCGCAGGGCGGAGAGCAGCGCCCCCCGGTCCGTGCCCGCCAGGTCCATCTTGTTGATGAAGAGGAATGTAGGCAAACCGTGCCGCTCCAGTAGCCGCCAGAGGGTGGCGGTGTGGGCCTGGACGCCATCCGTACCGCTGATCACCAGAATGGCGCAGTCCAGCACCTGTAGGGTCCGCTCCATCTCGGCGGAGAAGTCCACGTGGCCGGGGGTGTCCAATAGCGTCAGCTCCAGGTCCCCCAGGCGCGCCGCCGCCTGCTTGGAGAAAATGGTAATGCCCCGCTCCCGCTCCAGATCCTCTGTGTCCAGAAAGGCGTCCCGGTGGTCCACCCGGCCCAGGGTCCGGATGCCGCCGCTCTGGTAGAGTATGGCCTCTGAGAGGGTGGTTTTTCCCGCGTCCACATGGGCTAAAATGCCGGTAACCAGTTTTTTCATCCGCAATGCATCTCCCCGCCGGTTTTTTCTTATAGTATACCATACTTCCCCCGGCGGGAGAAGCCCCTTTATACAAACAGGCAAAAGCAGGCCGTTCCAATCTGTGCAATTTGTAAAGAAATCGTTAAAAAGTCAAAAAAGCTGTACATCCGCGAAAAAATCCTGTAGAATAAGTACAAGACATATCCAGAACGCCTGCCCGAGGCGGAGGAAGAAAGGAGCCGTTCCGTGCGTATCAATCCACAACTTATGGAGAAAATCAAGGAGTCGCTCTCATCGGTGCTGCCCATTACGGCTATTGTGCTGTTGCTGAGCGTCAGCATTGTCCCCCTGACGCCGGGGACGATGGTGCTGTTCCTCTTCGGCGCACTGCTGCTGATCGTGGGAGTGGGCGTTTTTACCCTGGGAGTGGACATGTCCATGACCCCCATGGGCAGCGGCATCGGCGTTTACATGAGCAAAGCGAAGCACCGGGGCATCCCTCTGGCCATCGCCCTGGTGCTGGGGGTGCTCATCACTGTGGCGGAGCCGGATTTGCAGGTGCTGGCCCAGCAGGTGCCCGCCATCCCCACCTGGGTGCTGATTTTTACCGTCGCCGCTGGCGTGGGGCTGTTCTTGGTGATCGCCCTGCTCCGCGTGATGCTGAAAATTCCCCTGTCCCAGCTGCTGGTGGCCTTCTACGTGGGTGCCTTTGTGCTGGCGCTTCTGTTTGTCCCCAACGACTTCATCCCCATTTCCTTTGATTCCGGCGGCGTCACCACCGGGCCCATCACGGTGCCCTTCATCATGGCGCTGGGCGTGGGCCTAGCGTCGGTCCGCAGCGACAAGAACTCCACCAGCGACAGCTTCGGTCTGGTGGCCCTGTGCAGCATCGGGCCCATCCTCTCTGTGCTGATTCTGGGCATCTGCTTCGCCCCGGACGACGCCCGCTACGTCCCCGCCCCCCTGGCAGACATCGCCACCACCCGGGACGCGGCAGAGGCCTTTGCCGCCGCCATCCCGGAGTACTCAAAAGAAGTTATGATGGCTATGGTGCCCATCTGCGCGATGTTTCTGCTGTTCCAGCTTATGACCCGCCGGTTCAAACGCACCCAGCTGCTGCGGATCGTCAGCGGACTCATCTATACATACGTGGGCCTGGTGATGTTCCTCACCGGGGTCAACGTGGGCTTCATGCCCGCCGGGCAGCTCATCGGCGCGGAGATCGCCGCCAGCGAACAGCCCTGGCTGCTCATTCCCATCGGGATGCTGATGGGATATTTCATTGTCGCCGCCGAGCCTGCGGTCCATGTGCTCATTAAGCAGGTGGAGGAGGTGTCCATGGGCTCCATCTCCCAGTCCGCCATGCGGCAGGGGCTCTCCATCGGCGTGGCCGTCTCCATCGGCATCGCCATGCTGCGGGTGCTGACGGGGGTGTCCATCCTGTGGTTTTTGCTGCCGGGCTACGCCATCAGCCTGGGCCTCACCTTCTTTGTACCCCAGCTCTTCACCGGCGTGGCCTTCGACGCCGGCGGCGTGGCCTCCGGGCCTATGACCGCCACCTTCCTGCTGCCCTTTGCCATGGGCACCTGTGAGGAGGCGGGGGGGAACCTGATGACCGACGCCTTTGGCCTGGTGGCCCTGGTGGCTATGACGCCCCTGGTGACCATCCAGCTGATGGGCCTTGCGGGGCGGATGCGTAAAAAGCTGGCCCGGCAGGCCATCCAGGCGGAGATCGCCCGGGTGGACGACTGTATTCTCTACTACGACTAAGGAGGCGGCCCTATGGCTAAAATGCAGAAACCGGAGCAGCTGGCCATGATTTTCACCATCATTGAGCGGGGCTGCGGCAACAAACTGATTAAATTATATACCAAAAATCAGGTATTCACCCATATGCGCTGCGAGGGCACCGGTACCGCCACCTCAGAGATTCTGGACATCCTGGGCCTGGGCAGCTCGGAAAAGGATATCATCATGAGCCTGGCGCCCATGTCCGCCGCCCGGGCCCTGCTGAACCGCCTGGAGGACGACCTCCACGGGGCGGCGCCCAGCCGGGGGATTGCCTTCACCGTGCCCCTGGCGGCGGTGAACAGCCTGGTGGCAACGGTGATTACCATGCGGACAAAAGTGGACTGGGAGGGAGGCAGCGAAATGGACAAGGAAAAAAGAAACAGCTTGATTCTGGTAATGCTCAACCAGGGCTATACCGACGCGGTGATGGAGACCGCCAAAAAGGCCGGAGCCCGGGGGGGTACCATCGTCCGGGGCCGCTGGGCTGCGGACGACGGCATGGACCAGCAGTTCCAGGGCATGGGGCAGCAGGCGGAGAAGGAGATCCTCTATATCGTGGTTCCCCGGGAAATCCGCAACGGCGTCATGGAGGCCATCAACGAAAAGCACGGCGTGCAGACCGAAGCCGGGGCGCTGGTGTGCGCTCTGGGCATCGACCAGATGGTGCATCTGGGCTAAGGTAAGTCAAAGAGACCCCCGCATGATTCCAAACGGGAATCACGCGGGGGTTTTCTGCGCTATTTAATCGAGAACAGCAGCTCCGTATAGGAGGGATAGGGCCAGTCCTCCTCCGCTGTGATGGTCTCCAGCTCGTCCACCACCCGGCGCAGCTCCTCCATGGCGGCAAAGACTGTGTGGCGGAAGTAGTGGGCGGCCTCGTAGGCATCCTTACCGTGGAAGCCCGACAGGGCCGCTTCCAGGGCCCGGGTCCGCTCCATCATTCCAGCGGTGAGCCGGGCCAGATCCCGCAGCAGCGCTTCCTCATCGGAGCAGTCCAAGTCCGGCAGAACGGCCTTTTTCGCCGCCACGCCGCTGGCAGTAGCGCCTGAGAACCGGCTGACGGCGGGGAAGATCTTCCGCTTAACCATGTCCACCATGGTCCGGGCCTCAATGCCGGTGACCTCACAGTAGTTCATCAGGTGGATTTCGTTCCGGGCCTTCAGCTCCTCCTCTGTAAGGACGCGGTGGCTGGCGAACAGCGCGATGTGCTTGGGCTGCAAATAGGCCGCCAAGGCGTCGGCGGTGCAGGTGAGATTACTCAGGCCACGCCGTCTGGCCTCCTCCACCCACGCCTCCTCGTAGCCGTTGCCGTTGAAGATAATGCGCTGATGGTCCCGGAGGGTGCTCTGGATGAGGTCGTGGAGGGCGGCGTTGAAGTCCTCCGCGCCCTCCAGGGCATCCGCAAACTGCTTGAGCTCCTCGGCCATGATGGTGTTCAGCGCCACGTTTGGCCCGGAGATGGACTGGCTGGAGCCCAGCATCCGGAACTCAAATTTGTTGCCGGTAAAGGCCAGCGGAGAGGTGCGGTTGCGGTCGGTGGTGTCCTGGGGGATGGGCGGCAGGGCGTCCACGCCGATGGAGAGGATCTTCTTGCTCTGGTCCACGTACTTGGTGCCCTGGATGATGGAGTCCACAATAGCGGTCAGCTCGTCCCCAAGGAAGATGGAGATGATGGCCGGCGGGGCCTCCTGTGCTCCCAGCCGGTGGTCATTGCCGGGGCTGGCCACAGAGCAACGCAGCAGGTCCTGGTACTCGTCCACGCCCTTGATGAATGCGGTGAGGAATAGGAGGAACCGGGCGTTCTGGCTGGGGGTGGAGCCGGGCTTAAAGAGATTGTGGCCCGTGTCGGTGGAGAGGGACCAGTTGTCGTGCTTACCGGAGCCGTTGACCCCGGCAAAGGGCTTTTCGTGGAGCAGGCACACCATGCCGTGGCGGGCCGCCACCTTCTTCATGGTCTCCATGGTCAGCTGGTTGTGGTCGCAGGCGGTGTTGGCGCTGGCGTAGATGGGGGCCAGTTCATGCTGGGCGGGGGCCACCTCGTTGTGCTTGGTCTTGGC
>CATIYU010000302.1 GCA_949739085.1 uncultured Eubacteriales bacterium
ACACGGCATTACCGGCGGTTTTACCCATCTTATTCCCCTGGGAGTCGGTGAGGAGGGTGATGGTCATGCAATGGGCATCTTTGCTCAGCTTGCGCCGGATGAGCTCTGTGCCACCCAGCATGTTGCTCCACTGGTCGTTGCCGCCAAACTGCATGTTACAGTCGTAGTGCTGGAAGAGGTAGTAAAAGTCGTAGGACTGCATAATCATGTAGTTAAACTCCAGAAAGCTTAGCCCCTTCTCCATCCGCTGCTTGTAGCAGTCCGCCCGCAGCATGTTATTCACAGAAAAGCAGGCCCCCACTTCCCGCAGAAGCTCCACATAGTTCAGCTCCAGAAGCCAGTCGGCGTTGTTGACCATCCGGGCCTTGCCCTCGCCAAATTCAATAAAGCGCTCCATTTGTCGCTTGAAGCACTCCGCATTGTGGTCAATGTCCGCCTTGGTCAGCATCTTCCGCATGTCGGTGCGGCCTGTGGGGTCGCCAATCATGGTGGTGCCGCCGCCGATGAGGGCGATGGGCTTGTTGCCAGCCATTTGCAGGCGCTTCATCAGGGTCAGTGCCATAAAGTGCCCGGCGGTAAGGCTGTCCGCTGTACAGTCAAAGCCGATGTAGAAGGTGGCCTTGCCAGCATTGATCATCTCCCGGATCTCTTCCTCGTTAGTGACTTGGGCGATGAGGCCCCGGGCTACCAGTTCTTCATATAATTGCATTCCTTATACTCCTTCGTTTATTAGAAATATCCTATTTCCCAGGAAAAGAAATAGGCTGTGCTGCGTTTACAGCAGCTTTTCGTACAGCCGGAACCAATTCAGGCCCACATCCTCCAGGCCCAGACTGATGGTATCAATGTGCTGGAATCCGGCGGACTCGTACAGCCGTATTGCCGGAATATTTTTCTCATATACGTCCAGCCGCAGCGACTTGACGCCCCGCGCCGCCCCAAACCGGGCCGCAAAATCCAGCAATTCCCTGCCTGTTCCCCGCCTGCGCCGATCCGGCCGGACAGCAAACGTATGGATAACCAGCACCTGCGATTCGTCCAAGTTTAACTGCCAGTTTACAGCGGCATAGGCGTCCTCCTGCCTGCGGCGGAGAATCATGGAGGCAACCGTCTCTCCATTTTCCTCCGCCAGAAAGAGCGATTCCTCCGCAATCCCGGCCTCTGCGTCCTGGCGGGCCGGGTAAACATCCTTCTTCCAGCCGGTGTAGTTGACGCCAGCTTCCAGGCCGCTGCACACCGCGCCGTAGAGCTCCACCAGCGCGTCCAAGTCTCGCTGCGTGCCCAACCGGATGGAAATTCCCATAGCATATCCCACCTTTTTATATAGTGTTTCCGCCCGGTCTAAAACATAAACACCCCCTGTCCACTCCCCCGCACGACCCGGCGGGATTGTTCGGACAGAGGGCGAAAATTCGCGGTACCACCTCTGGTTCGCCGCCCCCTCGCGGGACGCGGCCTCGTGAAGTCCCCAGCAGGACCCCGGCGCTGTATCGGGCGCACCCGGCGGAGCCTACAGCCGGAAAACCGGGTTCGGTCCGCTGCTCAGGGATGTATTCACGCCGCCCCCCTCCCCCCTTTTCACCAAGCCAGGGGCTCTCTAATCAGACGCAGCGGCGCTACTGGTTCCCATCATCGCGTTACTAGTTGGTAGTATATCCCGAGAAGGCAGGTTTGTCAATGCCCTTTTTCCTTGACATCCATTTTTTTATATGCTATACTGAAAAAGCGGGGGAAGACACCCATCAAAAAAAACGAAGCATCCTGAGCAGGAGGAACCTCAATATCAAAACCATTGCCGTTATTGATCCCCAGGGAAATGTATATGAAGCGACCTACCCCAAACGGGCAAGGGGACTTGTAAAAAAAGGCAGGGCGCGCTTCGTAAACGAGACGACGATTTGCCTTGTGCGCCCGCCGTACTATACGGAGGACGATATGGAAGAAAATAGAACCACCGCGCCGGAAGGCGAAGTCAGGCCGTCAGACGTTGCTTTAACTGCGCTGGAAGGAAAAACCGGTCCGTTGGACGCCGCATATGTTGTGGCAAAGATTGACCAAATTATGGCTGAATCCGCCAATCTGAGACTTGGGATGCAGCTGTTGGGAAATGAGGACCTCAGTGGACAAGCAGCGCTCGGTCTTGCCAGCATGATTGAGGCCCGGGAAAAAACGAATCAGTGCATGATTGACCTGCTTCAAGAAATTATCGAAAATCTATAAAACCAATTAAAGAGCGCCTCCCCATCCGTGGGGAGGCGCTCTTTTCCCCCGTTCCCACCCTCACTATGGCAGTCAATGTGTGGTCGTGATGTGTGCAGTTTTACAATGCGCATGTTACTGTACTGGGAATCTGAATAAATGAGGGAGTCGAACCCTCTCGCACAGCCCCTCTGCGCTACCACCATGCGTAGCCCGCTTCCAGCTACCGTCCGGTCCTTTTACCCGCCGGCGAGGTTCACATTCGCCCTGCCACAGCTATCCGCTGCTTTAAAGCAGCTCAGTTGTCCAATTGATGGATTGGATGGCGTTGTCCACCTCCCGCAGTTCCTGGGACAGCGCGTCCGCCTTCTTCCGGTACACCGGTACGGGTACGGCGCTTAAAATCTTGATCTCCGAACGGGTGGCGGCCCGAGGCAGGCTGCTGGCCGACTGCAAAAAGCTGTGGTAAGTCCGTACCCGCAGCTTCAGGCAGTCCCGGCGGGCCAGGAGCTCCGTTAAGGTTCCACCCTTTGTCTGGGTCTCGCTGTTGGTACGGTTGATGCGAGCCATCAGGTCCTCCAGCTGGGTTGCGCAGTCCTCATACTCCGCCAGCAGCGCCACTGGGTCCTCCGTGGGGACCTCCCCCTCTTGAATCCTGGCGTTCTGACAGAGCCGGTCCGCCAGCTGCTCCATCCGCCTTTGCAGGTCCGCGCGGAGCTGCAATGCCTCTGCTAATTTCATATATCTTCCTCCTGATAGTGCGCACCGCAAGTGGAATATTAATTGCTGGTCCGGGGCTGATATCCTGACGGGTTTCCCCCTATTTCTCCCACCCCGGCGGCCCGCTTTAAAATAGTGTAATCTGGCTGGTATCCGCCATCCCCGCAAAGGCTCCCAGCGCCTTGAGCTGGTCAATGTGAGTTTTGGAGAGTTTGTTACAGCACATGGCGAACTCCTCCACGGAGATGAACTCCTGCCCCCGGCGCTTCTCCACCGTGTCCAGTGCCGCCGTCTCTCCCAGCCCGCGCACGGCAGTAAAGGGCGGAATGAGGGCGTCGTCCCCCTTGAGAATAAACCGGGTGGCATCGGATTCGTAGATGTTAATGGGATCGAACCGGAACCCCCGCAGGTAAAACTCATAGCAGACCTCCAGCGTGACGGCCAAATCCTGCTCCACGGCGGCGGCATCCTTGTTGTTCCAGATCTCTTGGATTTTCCGCTTTACTGCGTCCAGACCGGCGCAGCAGTACTCTGCGTCAAACGCCTTGGCCCGGATGGAGAAAAAGGCGGCGTAAAAGGCCAGGGGCTTGTGGACTTTGAACCAGGCGATGCGGAACGCCATCATTACATATGCCACCGCATGGGCCTTGGGAAACAGATAGCCAATTTTTGCCAAGGATTGGATGTACCAATCTGGCACGTCGTGCGCCCGCATGGCCTCCTCCCAGCCCTCCTCAAAGCCGCCCTTCTTGACCTTCCCCTTTCGGACGGATTCCATGATCTTGAAGCTCATTTTCGGATCTAGGCCCTTGGAGATGAGATAGAGCATGATGTCATCCCGGCACCCCACGGTCTCTGTGACCGAGGCGGTGCCGTTGACGATCAGATCTCTTGCGTTTCCCATCCACACGTCGGTGCCGTGGGAGAAGCCTGAGAGACGGACCAGCGTGTTGAAATCCTTGGGCTGGGTGTCAATAAGCATCTGGCGGGTGAACTTTGTGTTGAATTCCGGAATGGCCACAGCGCCGGTAGGGCCAAGGATTTCGTCGTTTTCAAAGCCCAGCGCCTTGCTGGTGATGAAAAGGCTCATGGTGTCCGGGTCGTCAAGAGGAATGTCCCGGACGTTCACGCCGGTGAGGTCCTCCATCATTCGTACCATGGACGGGTCATCGTGGCCCAGCATATCCAGCTTCAGGAGGTTGTCCTCCATGCAGTGGTATTCAAAGTGGGTGGTAATGATGTCACTGTCCGCCGCGTCTGCTGGGTGCTGAACCGGACAAAAATCCTCCACATCCAGGTCGTCCGGCACCACTACCAGTCCGCCAGGATGCTGGCCCGTGGTGCGCTTCACTCCCACGCAGCCCAGCGCCAGACGATTCTCCTCCGCATGGCCGGGATTCATTCCCCGGGCCTCCAGGTATTTCTTCACATAGCCATAGGCGGTTTTCTCTGCTACCGTACCAATGGTGCCCGCCCGGAACACCTGGGTCTCCCCAAACATCTCAATGGCGTGGCGATGAGCCCGGGCCTGGTATTCGCCTGAGAAGTTCAGGTCAATATCCGGCACCTTTCCGCCGCCAAAGCCCAAAAAGGTTTCAAATGGGATATCAAAGCCGTCTTTGACATATTTGGTCCCACAGACCGGACAGTCCCGGTCCGGCATATCCGCGCCGCAGCCGTAGGAGCCGTCCTGAATGAACTCATTGTGTTTGCACTTGGGACAGCGGTAGTGGGGAGGCAGGGCGTTGACCTCCGTGATGCCAGACATGTAGGCCACCAGTGAGGACCCAACCGAACCCCGGGACCCCACCAAGTAGCCGTTCTCCAGAGAGCGCTGGACCAGTTTTTGGGCGGACATATATACCACGTCGTACTTGCCCAGTATACCGCCCAACTCCACGTTCAGCCGGTCCACAATTAACTGAGGAGGGTCCTCACTGTAGAGCTCATGGACCTTGTCCCAGACCAGACGGTTGAGCTCCTCCTTGGAGTTTTCCAACCGGGGTGGGAAGAGCTGTCCCTTAGGCAGCAGATCAAAGGTCTCAATCTGGTCCGCAATGGCCCGGGTGTTGGTGACTACCACTTCCAGGGCCTTCTCCTCCCCTAGGTAGGAGAACTCCTCCAGCATCTCATCCGTAGTGCGGAAATAGATGGGCATGGGTTCGTCGCAGTCGGAAAATTTCTTGGTATCAAGGAGAATATGCCGGTAAATCTCATCCTCCGGGTCCAGAAAGTGGACGTCACCAGTGGCGCAGACAGGCTTGCTCAGCTCCTCTCCCAGCTGGACGACGGTACGGTTGAACTCCCGCAGCTCCTCTTCGTCCTTTACCCTGCCTTTTCGCAGCAGAAAGGCGTTGTTGCTCAAGGGCTGGATCTCCAAGTAGTCGTAAAAAGCTGCGATGCGTTTAAGCTCCGCCCAATCCTTATATTCCTCCACCGCCTGGAACAGCTCTCCCGCTTCGCAGGCTGCGCCGATAATCAGTCCCTCACGGTGAGCAGCCAGCTCATCCTTTGGAATCAACGGGAACCGCTTGAAATACTTCAGGTTGGACATGGAGACAAGCTGGTAGAGATTTTTCAGGCCCACCTTATTTTTTGCCAGCAGGATAATGTGTTTGGGGTGCCGGTTGGCCTGCCCCCTGGTGCGCAGCTCCGGCATAGCGGGGTTGATTGCCTGTAGGGAGTGGATGTCCAGCTCTTCCTCCATCCGCTGGAAAAAGTAGGGGAGAAACATGCCACAGGTGGCTGCGTCATCACCAGCCCGGTGGTGCTGGAAGGCGGGCAGTTTCAGGTGCTCCGCCACAATGTCCAGCTTGTGCTTCCCCAACTCCGGCAGCAGATTTTGCGCCAGAACCAGCGTATCCACATAGGTGGGGTCAAAAGCAAGCCCCTCCCTGTGGCAGCCCTCCCGGATGAACCCGATGTCAAACTCCGCATTGTGGGCGGCTAGAGGGCGGTCCCCCACAAACTTCAGAAATGCAGCCAGGGCCTCTCCGGGCTTCGGCGCACCCTGGAGCATCTGGTCAGTAATGCCCGTCTTGGCAATGATCTCCGGCGTCAGATGCCGCCCCGGGTCCACGAAGGTCTGAAAACGATCCACAATTTCATTCCCACGGATGACAACTGCACCAATCTCTGTAATGGCATCCTGCTTTACAAGTAATCCGGTGGTTTCTATGTCAAATGCTACGTAATCATCTGTAAAGGAACATTCCTTGTCACCATGAACAGCGATACGATCGTCCACATTGTTGACAAAATAGCCCTCCATACCATAGAGAAGCTTGATCTCCCCGGCGGAATGCCAGGCATCCGGGAAGCCCTGTACCACGCCGTGGTCGGTAATCGCAATAGCCGGATGCCCCCAGGACTCGGCCCGCTTCACCAAGTTCCCCTCGGGACCGGCTTTGGGATTCAGCGGCGTAAGGGCATCCATGTTGGAAAAGGTGGTGTGGGCGTGGAGCTCCACCCGCTTCACCGGAGCGGTGTCCTGCCGGAGCTCGTGGGGGTAGGTACAGATGCTTTTGGGGTCCAGCAGGATGTCGCTGCCGTCCCGGTTAAGCTTTACATATCCCTGGACTTTTAGCCACATACCCGGCTTTATGGATTTTTTCAGGGAGTTTTTTTCCTCTTTCTGCATGTACTTCATCACTCGGACAGATGTTTGGAAATCTGTCATATCGAAGGTCAGGCAGAAAACGCCTGGACGCCGTGTCTCATACAGATCTGCAAAGAATACCTTCCCCGCAATCACCACGTTTCCCATCTTAGGGTTCAGTCCCGTCATAGGCTGGACTGCCCCTTTGACAGCCCCTCCCATGATTACCTCGCCGGACTCAGTTTTCTTCTTTTCCTCCTGCTTAGGTACAAGCACGGTCTGAAGAATATGTACCACTTTGAGCTGATAGGCCCCGGCAATCAATTCCTCCAGAGCCTCTCTCCCCTTCCCTAAGTCCGCCTGGACCGTCAGAGCCAGGGCCATCGCCCGGCTCTCCCGCTCCACCTCCGCAGCAGTTAGATACGCTCCATCCAGGGCCATCCGCTGCTCCCATGTCAGAGATAAATTTTGAAATAATTCAAAAAAAGGTATCTTTTGCGCCATTTCATCCCCATCCTAATTCCCAATTTGCCCTATCTGCAAGGGCGGCAACTTCTCAATTTCCTTCATCAGTTCGTCTACCAGTTGGTTCTGGGGAACTTTCCGGAGAATCTCCCCTTTCCGGAACAGGAGCCCTTCCCCCTTTCCACCGGCAACACCAATATCTGCGGCAGCAGCTTCACCAGGACCATTTACCGCGCAGCCCATGACCGCCACTGTGATGGGCTTCTTACAGTCCACCAGACGGCGCTCCACCTCTTCCACTATGGAGATTAGGTCGATGTTCGTCCGGCCGCAGGTGGGACAGGCGATTAGGTCCGGCCCCTCTTTCCGGAGACCGGCAGCCCGCAAAATCTTTTTCGCCGCGTAAACCTCCTCTACTGGGTCCGCCGTCAGGGTCACCCGCAGCGTGTCGCCAATGCCCAGGCACAGCAGGCCGCCGATGCCCATGGCAGATTTTACCATTCCCATGCTGGGCGTACCCGCCTCCGTGACCCCCAGATGCAGCGGATACGGACATCTCTCGCTGAGCAGACGGTACGCCTCCATGGTCACTGGAACTGAGGAGCACTTGACGGAGATACAGATATCGCCGAAACCAAACTTCTCCAGCAGGGCCGCATGCCCCAGAGCGCTCTCCACCAGCGCCTGGGGGGTGGCTCCGCCGTATTTTGCCCGCAGCTCTTTTTCCAGAGATCCGCTGTTGACACCAATTCGGATAGGAATTTTCCGCTCCCGGCAGGCGTCCGCTACAGCTTTCACCCGGTCTTCTCCCCCAATATTGCCGGGATTGATGCGGATTTTATCGATCCCTTGGGCGGCGCACTCCAGGGCCAGCTTGTAGTCAAAATGGACATCCGCCACCAAGGGAATGTGAATCTGGCCCTTGATAGCCCCAATAGCTTTGGCGGCAGCCATGTCCGGTACCGCCACCCGGACGATTTCGCAGCCTGCCGCCTCCAGCCGCAGAATCTGTTCCACTGTAGCGGGAATATCGTGGGTCTTTGTGCTGCACATGGACTGTATGGTTACTGGGGCCCCGCCCCCAACCGGGACGGCCCCAACCAGAATCCTCCTCGTCATGACTGCACCACCTGGCTAATCAGCTTTCTCACATCGTTGAAGGTTACAAACAGCATCAGCCCCATCAGCAGGGCAAAAAATACCATATTGATGACCGCCTCGTACTTCACCGGCACCTTGCGTTTGAAAATCTTCTCCGACAGCGTGGAGATCAGTAAAAACAGAATGTGCCCTCCGTCCAGGGCCGGGATTGGCAATAGATTCATCACCGCCAGGTTCACCGAGATCATAGCCCCAAAGTAGGCGATGTTCTCCAAGGCCGCCTTTACGCTGGCGCTCTGGTTCCCCACATCGTTGATGGTGGACACAATTCCCACTGGACCGCTGAGGTCTGTCACCCCTGCGCTGCCAGTAACTAGCATTTGCAGGCTATACCAGACCGTGCGGACAAAATCAATGGAGCTGTACCAGGTATATTTCAGCTTCAGCCCCAAGGTGGCAGGCTGAACCGTAACACTGCGGTAAAGGCCGTAGCCCTGGTAGGTGTTCCCTTGGCTGTCCGTATAGCTGGCCACGGACAGGTTTTTCAGCTCCACCTTCTCCCCATTCCGCAGTACCACCAGGTCGATGGGCTTCTTGTCCGCCAGCATCAGCAGAAGATCCACGTCGCTGGCCAGGTAAACCCGGGAGCCGTTGATGGACCAGAACACATCCCCCTCCTCCAGGGTCATGCCGCTGTTGACGGTTTCGAACTCCGGCGCCGTGCCGGAGATCACCGGCACAGTGAAGCCCGCCGCCCGGCTGTTGAGAATCAGCAGAATCAGCGCCCCGGCCAGAAAATTCATGATGGGTCCGGCGGCAAAAACCATCACCTTTTTCCAGAATCCCTGGTTCATCAGGCTGTGGGGGTCGTCGGATTCCTCCTCCTCACCCTCCAGAGCGCAGAAACCGCCAATGGGGAACGCCCGGATGGAGAACACAGTTTCCTTTTTCCCCTTTCGCTTCCACAGGGTGGGCCCCATGCCGATGGCAAATTCGTGGACCGTGACTCCGGCTATACGCGCAGCCATAAAATGCCCCCATTCATGGGCGGCGATGAGCACGCCGAAGAGGAGTATGGCGAGAATGATATACATAAACAATGCCTTCCCGAAAAGATAATCATACTTTTTCTTTCAAGAAAAAGTATCAAAAAGAACTCTAGTTGGACAAATCATCTGAAAAGGAGCACAATTCCAATCAGGATTGCCACGCCGCCTCCGATGCGGGTTATGATGATGGCTGCGTCAGAGGGCTCTGCATTCTTGAACTGCCAGCCCCGGCTCAAGTACCATGCGGTATCAGGTGCGGCTAAGCTGAATATCCCAATGAGTATGACGATGACAGCAAACATGTGGCTCGCTTCCTTTCTCACGTTATCTGGCGGTCTGGACTACGGCCTCCCGGGCTTTCTGGTCCGCCTCCAGTATATCCTCCATGGATGGATTTGATTTCACTGGAATCTTATTCAGGGCGCCCTCCACTCGCTCCGCAATCTGCCCAAAGGAAATCTCTTCCCGCAAAAAGAGCTCTACAGCCGCCTCGTTGGCCCCGTTGAGTACCGCTCCGCTGGTTCCCCCCCTCCTAGCGCAGTCCATGGCCAGTTGCAGGCAGGGAAACGCATCCAGGTCAGGCGGCTGGAAGGTTAGGGGCGGGCAGCTCAGCAAATCCAGGCCCGCCTGCTCCGCCTCCACCCGGCTGGGCCAAGTGAGGGCATACCGGATGGGCAGACGCATATCTGGCGTTCCCAACTGCGCTAGAACTGCGCCGTCCTGAAACTCCACCATGGAGTGGATGATGCTCTGCCGGTGGATAACCACCGAAACCTGCTCTGGCGGCATCTGGAAAAGGTGCATGGCCTCAATATATTCCAGGCCTTTGTTCATCAAGGAGGCACAGTCGATGGTGATTTTCTCCCCCATGGTCCAGTTGGGGTGGCGCAGAGCGTCGGTCTTTGTTTTTTTCGCCGTCTCTCCCCTACTCAGGCCCAAAAACGGCCCGCCGGAACAGGTCAAAATCAGCCGCCTGACCTCCTCCCTGCCCCTGCATCCCTGTAAACACTGAAAAATGGCGGAGTGCTCGCTGTCCACCGGCACGATCTCCGCCCCGTGCTGCCGGGCGGCATCCATTACCAACTCCCCCGCGCACACCAGAGTTTCCTTGTTGGCCAGGGCCACCCGTTTTCCACGGCGGATGGCGGCAAGGGTTGGTTGGAGGCCCGCCATTCCTACTACGGCAGTGACCACCGTATCGCTCTCCGGCAGGGATGCGGGCTCCACCATGCCCTCCAGGCCGTAGGCCACCTGGATATCCAGGTCCTTCAGGCGGCGGGCCAGATCCAACGCCGGTTCCAGTTCATAGAGCGCCACCAATTTGGGGCGGAACTGCCGGGCTTGGCGCTCAAGAAGGTCAATATTACAGCGGGCCGTCAGGGCCTCCACCCGAACGCCCAGAGCGGCGCAGACATCCAGGGTCTGCCGTCCGATGGAGCCGGTGGAGCCCAGCAGAGAAATTGATGTTATCATGAGGAATCCCCCATATTATCATGAATATTTCCCGGGGATAAATTTTATCCCAGCTTTTTAAAAAGCAAGGCGCTCCAGAATTCCATCCCCAGTTCCTCTATATAGAAAGACAGAGCCGCCTTGTATTTTTTTGAAGCGGCAACCAGCCGGATATATTTCAGCTCCGGCTCAAGCCGTTCCTCCATAAAGCGAAAGAGCGCGGAGCCTACGCCCCGGGAACGGTGTTCCGGTTTTACATAGATCTCCTCTACTTCAAAATATTTGGTTCCCTCCTGCATGACGGAGTCTGACTTCTCAGCTTCGACTGGACACCCGAATAGATAGCCAGTTATCTCGTCGTTTTCTTCCGCAAGAAAAATCCGTCTTCCTGCAAGGTCCGCGCAGGTATTTTTCCCATAACCATGGCAGCTCCCCTCCGCCTCCCACGCCTCAGAAAGCGCTATGAGTTTTTCCGCCAATTGCTTATTGAGGGCTGTTTCTCTGATTTCCATAAAGTACCCCCCGCCTTACAGCAGAGGTAGCAGAATCCCCAGCACCGGCGCGACAAAAATCACGCTGTCGAACCGGTCCAGTACGCCGCCATGCTCCAAGAAGATGTGGCCGTAGTCCTTGACGCCAAACTCTCGCTTAATGAGGGAGAAGTTCAAATCCCCCAGCTGAGCAGCCACGCTGCACACCAGCCCAAGGGCCGAAATGCCCCAGTAACTGATGGTATAGCCAAACCAGGTATTCATTACAAAGGCAAAAGCCAGGCCGCAGACCACGTTCCCCAGCAGGCCGCCGATGGAGCCCTCCACCGTCTTCTTGGGACTTACCTTGGGGGCCAACTTACGGCGTCCAATGGCCCGGCCCACAAAGAACGCGAAGGTGTCGCTGCCAAAGCTGAACAGCAGGGGCAGCAACAGAACTCCCCTGGAGTACCCGGCGGCGTCCATACGCAGGAAGGAGGCAAAGGAATATGGGATAACAAACATGGCAAAAAGAGCGGCCATAACCTGCTGAAATTTCACCTCTCCGCCGCGAAATACCGCATAAGAAAAAACCAACATGGCGTAAGCTACCACCAGTTCCCCGTAGATATAAACCTTAAAAAAGGCGAAGCCCACAGAGAACGCCGCGCCAGCCACCGCAGCTGCCCAAAGCAGGGTGTAGTCCAGCGCACCTACGCATTTCATCAGCTCCCAGGCCGCAATGGAGGCCAGCAGCGCCAAAAAAACGGCAAACACCCATATGGGGGCCCACAGCACCACCAGCAGGATCAGCGGCACACCCACCGCAGCCACAAATATTCTTGACTTCATAGGAAGCCCCCCTCCAATATCTATCTGTATATGATTTCCTACCGGACCCCGCCGTACCGCCGGTCGCGGTTCTGATAGGAGGCGATTGCCCGATGGAGTTCCTCCTTGGAGAAATCCGGCCATAGCACATCTGTCACGTAAAACTCCGCATAGGCGCACTGCCACAGCAGGAAATTGCTCAGACGCTGCTCTCCGCCTGGACGGATAAGCAGATCTGGGCTGGGTATTCCCGCAGAATAGAGGTACATTTCAAACCTTTCTTCTGTCAGGTCTTCTGGCTTTACAGTGCCTTCTACACAGCCTTTTGCAAAGCACTTTGCTGCGTGTATGAGCTCCGCCCTGCCGCCATAATTGATACAGATGTTGCACAGACAGCCGGTGAGCCGGCTGGAAATGTTGTTGCACTGGTCCACCAGCTCCTTCAGCTCATCGCTGAGCACCGTAAGGTCCCCCATGAACCGCAGGCGCACGTTGTCCCGCTCCATGGTCTCAATAGCCTCCAGCAAATACCGCTTTAGAAGTGACATGATTGTCTCCACCTCGTCCTTGGGGCGCTTCCAGTTCTCTGTGGAGAAGGCGTAGACTGTCAGATACTCCAGCCCGATGTCCCGGCAGTACGTGGCGATAGTGCGGAAGGTCTCCGCGCCAACCTTGTGTCCAGCAGTGCGAGGCAGACCCCGGCGCTTGGCCCAGCGACCATTGCCGTCAAGAATAATAGCGATGTGGCGGGGGAGACGGCCAAAATCCACCTGCCCCGCCTCGCCGCCGCTTTTTTTCCAAAAAGCCAGCTTCATGTATCCTCCCGCAGAGGCTTAGACCTCCAACAGCTCCTTCTCCTTCTTCTCAGACAGAGCGTCGATCTCTTTGCACATATCATCGGTCATCTTCTGGATATCCTTCTCCGCGATCTTCATGTCATCCTCTGTGATCTCACCGTTCTTCTTCTGGGCTTTGAAGGTATCCACCGCGTCCCGGCGGATATTCCGGATAGCCACTTTGCCGCCCTCTGCGTACTTGGCAATCTGCTTGACCAGCTCCTTGCGCCGCTCCTCCGTAAGCTGCGGAAAAGCCAGACGGATGACCTTTCCGTCGTTTTGGGGGTTGATGCCCAGATCAGATTCCTGAATAGCCTTGCAGATCAGCTTCACCGCCGCAGCATCCCAGGGCTGGATCGTCAGGGTACGGGGATCTGGAGAGCCGATAGAGGCAATCTGGTGGATGGGCGTAGGGGTACCATAATAATCCACCATGATCCGGTCCAGAACAGCGGCGTTGGCCCGGCCCGCCCGTACAGCCGCAAAGTCCGATGCCACAGAACTGATGGACTTCCTCATTTTTTCCTCATAAATCTTGTATTGACTTTTCATTTCATTGTATCCTCCTTCACAATCGTTCCGATCTTCTCGCCCCGCAGTACGCGGACAATGTTATAAGGGTCCTTCAGTGCAAATAACAGCACAGGGATATGGTTATCCATAGCCAGGCTGGAGGCGGTGGAATCCATGACCGCCAGCCGCTGGGCCAGCACTTCGTCGTAAGTGATACTATCGTATTTTACCGCGCTGGGATCCTTGTTGGGGTCTGCGCTGTAGACACCGTCAATGTTCTTGGCCAGCAGGATGACCTCAGCGTTGATTTCCGCAGCCCGCAGCACTGCTGCGGTATCTGTGGAGAAATAGGGATTGCCCGTCCCGCAGCCAAAGATGACCACCCGCCCACGCTCCAGGTGGTGAATGGCCCGGCCCCGAATATAGGGCTCCGCTACGGCCCGCATCTCAATAGCCGCCTGAACGCGGACGGGGACCCCCTTCTGCTCCAGCACATCTGCCACAGCAAGAGCGTTCATCACCGTGGCCATCATGCCCATATGGTCAGCGCGGGTGCGCTCCATTCGGCCGCCGCCGTCCTTCACACCTCGCCAGAAGTTACCGCCGCCCACTACAACGCCCACCTGGACACCCATGTCCATAGCCTCCCGGATAACGTCGCAGACCTGGCCAATCACCTCAAAGTCCAGGCCAAAATGCTTCTCCCCCGCCAAGGCTTCGCCACTGATCTTCAGCAGAACTCTCTTATATCTTGGTTCCTCCATAGGCTTCTCCTCCGCTTGATTTTCTTCGATCATGCGCTGTCCTCTATTCTAATATATTTTTGCCGGTTTGAAAAGTGGTAATTGTAAATTTTTTACGAAAGAACCCCCAAAATAGGGAGAGCGGGTTCCCCATTGCTTTCGCTGCCGCAATGTGGTATCATCAATCATAGATTGAAAACAGAACGGAGGCGCGGCATGGAGCACAAATGTGGAGAGATGTCTACTCTCCGGCAGAGCACCTATCTGGCGGACCCCTGCGGGACCCTGTCCATCCCGTACTACAAGGAAAAATCAATGACACCGCCGCCGGACCTGCGGACGATTCACCAGAGAGATTTTCATAAAGAGGACTGGCTTGGCTGGCAAGACACCCCCTATTTTCGCCTATACCATAATCTATCGTCTATAGATCATATGCCTCCTCCCACGGGCTACCGGTTGGCTGAAATGGACGATTCAGACTGTGCCGCAGCAGCGGAACTGATTGGCCTGTGTTACAGCTTCAACCTACAGGAGGCAGAGGTCCGCACCTGGCGGCAGCGGACCTGGTTTCGCCCGGCGCTCTGGCTTAAAATATTGGATGTCAAAGAACAAATGGTTGGATCTATTCTGGCGGAATTTGACTCCGAGATGGGGGAAGGTGCGCTGGAGTGGGTACAGGTCCATCCGGACCACCGCCGCCGGGGCGTGGGAGCCGCACTGGTGTCCGCCCTTCTAGCGCAGCTGGCAGAAGTGGCGGACTTTGCCACTGTTTCCGGGGAAATAAATAATCCCTATATGCCCGAGGCCCTGTATCGCCGTTGCGGATTTACCGGAGATGACATTTGGCACATTTTAAGAAAATAGAATCATAATAAAAGGCAGAGAGCCAGGGAGCGGCTTTCTGCCTTTTATTGAACGCCTCTGCGCTTTATTCTGCTGTTCCGCTCAGCAGGCCCAACAGCCGTTCCTTCCCATTCCCCCTCTCCGCAGAAAAGGGTACCAACTCATCCTCTGCCCGGAGGGACAAAGTTTGGCGAATCAGCTGCATATTGGGGTCAATCTCCGACCTTTTGAGCTTATCCAGCTTGTTAGCCACTACTACCACCGGGCATCCAGTATCAGAAAACCACTTCGCCATGGTCACATCGTCGCCTGTTGGCTTATGCCGTGCGTCCACGATCATGACGCCAAGAGTGATGAGGCCGGAGGCAAAATAATCCTCCATCAGCTGCCCCCAGCGGTCCCGCTCCGCCTTGGACACCTTTGCATAGCCGTAGCCGGGCAGATCCACCAAATACACTTTTTCATCCAGACAAAAATAGTTGATCTGGGTAGTCTTTCCCGGCGACGCACCCACACGGGCAAAATTCTTCCGGTTCACAAGGCGGTTGATTACAGAACTCTTCCCCACGTTGGATCGCCCCGTAAAAGCCAGCTGCGGCAGACCATCCCGCAGGAAATCCTTGGGGGATACGGCAGAGCGGATAAATGCCGCATGATTAAAGTTGATAGACATGGGATACCCTCCTTTTCAGGGGATTTCTCAGCTGAAGCCAGCTTTACAAATAGGATGGCCTAAACTTTTCAGTGAAGAAAGGTTAATTCCTTCACATTCGGCTCCGCAGGCAGGAATGCGGTAACAATCTCCTCACCGTGCTCCCCTGCCGCCTCCACTTTACAGAGCGCCGCACCCAACACTGTGTCGATACTCTCCGCCACGACAAACCGCAAAGACTGCCGTACCACCGGATCGATATCCGCTAAATCCTGCTGGTTCTCCTTAGGGAGAATCACCGTGCGAATCCCGTTCCGCTTGGCGGCCATTGTTTTTTCCTTCAGCCCGCCAATGGCCAGCACCCGTCCCCGTAGCGTTACTTCCCCTGTCATAGCCACGTCGCTACGGACTCTGGCGCCTGTCAGAGCCGACACAAGTGCGGTAGTGATGGCCACACCCGCAGAGGGGCCGTCTTTGGGTACCGCGCCCTCCGGAAAGTGGATGTGGATGTCCCGATTTTTGTAAAATTCCGGATCTATCCCTAGTTGGGACGCACGACTGCGGACACAGCTTATCGCCGCATGTGCGGACTCCTTCATCACGTCCCCCAGGTTTCCAGTCAACTCCAACTTACCAGTGCCCTCCATCACGTTGACTTCAACCTCCAGCATCTCGCCGCCAACCTCTGTCCAAGCCAATCCATTGACCACGCCAACAAGGTCTTTATCCAGCACCGGCGACAAGTAGCGGCGGGGACCTAAAAATTCCTCCAGTGTATCCACTGTAATGTTGATTCGCTTTACATCTTCTGTCACCAAATGCATTGCAACCTTCCGGCATAGCTTCCCCATCAGACGCTCCAGGCTCCGGACACCAGCCTCCTTGGTATATCCCGAAATCACCGCCTGGATAGCATCGTCACTGGCCCTCAGAGATCTCTTGGCAATTCCATGTTCCTTCATTTGCTTAGGTAGCAGGTACCGCTTGGCAATCTCCAGCTTCTCCTCGTCCGTATAGCTGGTCAGCTCAATAATTTCCATCCGGTCCAGCAGGGGCCGTGGAATTGTCGAAATCGTGTTTGCGGTGGTAATAAACAGTATCTTGCTCAGATCCACTGGGATTTCCAAGAAATGGTCCCGGAAGGCGTAGTTTTGCTCGCCGTCCAGCACCTCCAGCAGAGCGGCGGAAGGGTCGCCCCGGTAGTCGCTGCTCATTTTGTCAATCTCATCCAGCAACAGAAGCGGGTTCATGCTACCACTCTGGCTGATGGCGTTGATAATACGGCCCGGCATCGCGCCGACATAGGTTCTCCGATGTCCCCGGATATCTGCCTCATCTCGAATGCCGCCCAAACTCAGTCGCGCCAGCTTCCGATTTAGCGCCGATGCCACCGAGAGGGCAATGGACGTCTTCCCCACTCCCGGAGGACCCACCAAACAGATGATCTGACCCTTGGCATCCAAATTCATCTGCCGCACCGCGATAAATTCTAGAATCCTCTCCTTCACCTTTTCCAGGCCGAAGTGGTCTCGATCCAAGATTTTTTTGGCGGCTGGGACGCTGGTGCGCTCTCGCGTCTCCTGTCCCCATGGTACCTCCAGGCATACATCCAGATAGTTACGGATAACCGAAGCCTCACCACTGGAATAAGGCTGCTTCGCCAGCCGGTCTACTTCCTTGAGCAGTTTCTCTTCCACATTGCTGTCCAATTTCCGCTCCATGATCCTGGAGCGGTACTCGTTCAGCTCGTTATCCTCACCCTCCCCCAGCTCCCGCTGCAAGAGGCGAATCTGCTCCCGAATAATGTGTTCCCGCTGAATTTCTTCCAGTTCCCGGTGGATCTTCCCTTCCAACTCCTGTTCGCATATGAGAACCTCTACCTCATGTGCCAGTAGCTCGTTGACCTTCCGCAGCCGAGGGATGGGCCGCGCCTCCTCCAGAACCGCCTGCTTGTCCTGGTGGCGCAGCATGATGTTTTGTGCAATGAAATCTGCTAAGTGACCTGGGTCCCGGTCGTCCATAACGGCGGCTGACAACTCAGCCCCCAGTCGCGGAGCCATGGAGGCATATTCGCTGAAATTGGCGTAGGTACGGCGCAAAAGTGCCTCCATCTGTAAATCGGAGACCCGGGCCTTCAGCACCTGCATCGTCTCAACATTTCCCTGCAAATAAGGCTCCGTCTGCCAAATGCGGCGTAGCTTCGCCCGGCCTTTGCCCTCCATCATCACGCGCAGAGAGTTGTCACTGATGCGGAGAACCTGCTGGATCAGCGAAACGGTCCCCACCTGATACAAGTCACGCTCTCCGGGCTGACTTATGCCGATCTCCTTCTGGGCCACCAGGAAAATATACTGATCGCTCTCCATGGCCCGCTCCAAGGCTCGGATAGAGATGGCCCGCTCCACGTCGAAACTGAGGATACAGTCCGGGAAGATTGTAAGACCACGCAGGGCCAAAATAGGCATATTTATTGTAGTATTTTCCATTATTTTGGTCTCCTAGGGTTTTTTATACTAATAAGTTCCTGAAAAAGCCCTGCTCTGCCCTTTCTCAGAAGGCAGCAAAGCCCCCAAGCAACACATCCAGCATCGCCTCTTCTGAATAGCTTAAAACAATGCCATACATGCGGTCGTCCTGTTTCCTGACCAAGTAAGTCTGATAGAGAGCGGTGCCCTCATGCTCCACCAGATACCCCATCTCCTGGAAGGTAAGGCCGCCCAGGTCCCGCTGGCCGCCATCGCTATATGTAATAGAGTCGTCGGTATAAATTTGCTCCACCTGTTTCTTGACAGAGGATAAATACTGCTCCTCCGACATAGCAGAAAAGGGCAGCTTCTCCGCACAGATGATAATGTTGGACTGGTCCAGTGCGTTTATGGCCATCATCTCATAGACCGTGGTAATCTTGGCGTAGTCCGCCAGCAGGTTCCCTTGGTCAAACTCATCCGCTCCTAACTCCATCATGCTGTTGATCTCCTCGTCGGTGGCCATGAACATATCTCCGCTCAGTGTATACCGCAGGCCAATCCATTCGCTGGCATACTCAGTCTCCGTTCTCTCGCCAGGGGCATACGCACTCTTCTGAAGCTCTTGGTCCTGCTCCTGAGAGGCGTTGCCAGAATTCGTTGGCAAATTGTCGTCGTTCTGGACCTTTCCGCAGCCCACCAGTATCCCACATGTCAATACCGCCGCCAAAGTAAACCGCCAGAACCTATTCATTGTCGCTCTTCCCTTCATACATTAAATGTGTCACGGAATTGTTCCGCAATTTTTACAGTCTCTACACCGTTCTTAAAAACGGAAAAGAGGGGCCTCCTACGCCCCTCTTATTTCCTTCTAGGCAGTTGTCGGCGCTGTGCGCCGCCCGCCTCGAACAAGGGTAGGGCCGCACTCCCCCTGCACGCAGGCAGGTGTGACGATCACCCGCTCCACAGTTGGATCAGATGGGATATCGAACATAATCTCCGTTAGAATGCCCTCCATGACCGCCCGCAGACCCCGGGCACCAATGTTGCGCTCAATGGCCTTATCAGCTACGGCCTCCAATGCGCCGTCCTCAAACACCAATTCTACATTGTCATAGGAGAAGAGTTGTTGGTACTGCTTTAACAGCGCGTTTTTCGGCTCTGTCAGGATACGAACCAAGTCCTCCCGCTTCAAGGAGTCCAGGGGTGCAATAATAGGCAGACGGCCTACCAATTCCGGAATAATGCCGAATTTCAGCAGATCATGGGGCTGAACGTCCTTCAATACTGCCCCCACATCCCGGTCCCGCTTGCTCTGAATTTGGGCGTCAAAACCCATCCCCCGCTTGTCAGTACGGCGCTCGATAATTTTATCCAAACCGTCGAATGCGCCGCCGCAAATGAAGAGGATATTCCGGGTGTTGATCTGGATAAACTCCTGATGGGGATGCTTGCGCCCGCCCTGGGGCGGAACATTGGCTACAGTGCCCTCCAAAATTTTCAACAACGCCTGCTGTACGCCCTCGCCGGAAACATCCCGGGTTATGGACGTATTTTCGCTCTTACGGGCGATCTTGTCGATCTCGTCCACATAGATAATCCCATGCTCCGCCAGCTCCACATCATAATCCGCAGCCTGGAGCAGGCGCAGAAGGATGTTTTCCACATCGTCGCCCACATAGCCCGCCTCTGTGAGAGTGGTAGCGTCGGCAATGGCGAAGGGGACCTGCAAAATCCTAGCCAATGTCTGGGCAAAGTGGGTTTTTCCGCTGCCGGTAGGTCCAATCATCAGGATATTGCTCTTTTGCAGCTCCACGTCGCCGCCGCTGCCAAACTGAACCCGCTTATAGTGGTTATAAACCGCCACAGACAGCGCCATCTTGGCGCTCTCCTGGCCAATCACATACTGGTCCAGAATTTCCTTTACCTGGTGGGGAGTAGGCAGCTTCTCCGGCAGCTCCCCCGGCGTATAGCCATCGCGCCCCAGCTCGTCCTCCAGTACGCTCATACACAGCTGGACGCACTGGTCGCAGATGCGTGCGCCAGGGCCCTGAATCATACGGCGCACTTCCGCCTCCCGCTTGCCGCAGAAGGAGCAGCGCAGTGCCTTTTTCGTCTCTTCACTCATGGGCTGCTTCCCTTTCCTCTTATCTGGAATAAAGGACCTTGTCGATCAGGCCGTACTCTTTGGCCTCCTCGGCGGTCATAAAATTGTCGCGTTCACAGTCGGCGGTCACAGTCTCCAGACTCTGACCGGTGTTGGCCGCCATAATGCTGTTCAGACGCTTTTTAATGCCCTCCAGCCGCCGTAGGTGAATGGCCATATCCGTGACCTGTCCCTTAGTTCCAGCGGAGGGCTGGTGAATCATAATCTCAGCGTTGGGCAAAGCGATACGCTTGCCCTTTGCGCCGGAACTGAGCAGGAACGCCCCCATGCTGGCCGCCATGCCCACGCAGATGGTGGACACATCACACTTGATATACTGCATGGTGTCGTATATGGCCATGCCGTCGGTAACAGAGCCGCCGGGGCTGTTGATATACATTTGAATTTCCTTATCTGGATCCTGGGCTTCCAAGTATAGCAACTGCGCCACCACCAGGCTGGCGGTGGTGGCATTCACCTCTTCGCCCAGGAAGATGATGCGGTCATTCAGCAGACGGGAGAAGATATCATAGGACCGCTCTCCCCGGTTGGTCTGCTCAACGACATATGGAACTAAACTCATGGAAAATACCTCCTGCTTTTCATTAACGAACTGTGAAGCCTCCACCGGCCTCCCAACTGCCGGACACGCCACCGCACTAGCATACCCAATTCTGAGAAATTTTAGTACGCCGTCTATTGGGCGTCCTCCTTGGTCTCGGGCTTGACGGACACGGCGTTCTCCACCACCACGGCAATAGCCCTATCCCGCAGAAGCTGCTCCCGAACCATGGGCTCGCCCAGATACTTCTTCAGCTTCTCCACATCGATCTTGAATTCCTCGGAACGCTTCTGAAACTCCGCCTCCACGTCCTCATCAGTGACCTCAATGTTCTCCGCCTTCACAATGGCGGCGACGGTCAGGTCCATGCGCACCTGCTGCATAGCGGGCTCCTTCGCCTGCTCCAGCAGCTGCTCCACATTGGTGTTGGCCATCTGCATGTACTGCTCCATGGTGAGGCCCTGGGACTGGACCTGCCGCTCCAGGTTCTGAACAAAGGCCCGGGACTGCTCCTCAATCATGGCGTCGGGGATGTCGGCGGTAATTCCTTCGGCTGCCTTATCCATGACCGCATTCTCAAAGGCAGTCTTCGCGGCCTCCTCCCGCTCCTCAGCGAGCCCAGCCTCCACGCTCTTTTTCAGCTCATCCAGCGTGTCATACTCAGAGACGTCCTTAGCGAACTCGTCGTCCAGCTCGGGAAGCTCCTTCACCTTTACGGCATTGACCTTCACATGGAACACCACCGCCTTGCCGGCCAGTTCCGCATGGTAGTCCTCTGGGAAGGTGATATCAATATCCCGCTCCTCGCCGGGGGCCATGCCAATCAACTGGTCCTCAAAGCCGGGGACAAACTGGCCGGAACCAATAGCCAAGTCAAAGTTCTCGCCAGCGCCGCCGTCGAAGGGAGTGCCGTCCAGGAACCCTTTGAAATCAATATTGGCGATGTCGCCCTTTTCCACCGCCCGGTCCAGGTCCACCATGCGGCTGTTGCGCTCCGCCATCTCTTTGAGGCGGTTCTCCACGTCCTCCGCCGTGACAACGGCCTCGTACTTGGGGGCTTCAATGCCCTTATACTGCCCCAGAGTGACCTCCGGATACACAGCGACCTCCGCCTTGAAGGAGAAGCCGTCCTTGCCGACGTCCTGGAGCTCGATCTTCGGATAACCTACCACATCAAGCTCCTTCTCCTTGAGGGCTTCAGTGTAGGCGTCGGGCAGAGCGATATTCACGGCCTCCTCATAGAAGACACCGGTGCCATACATCTGCTCAATCATCTTGCGGGGGGCCTTTCCGGGCCGGAAGCCGGGGACTCTGATCTGTCCGCGCTGTTTCTTATAGGCCTTCTCTATGGCAGCCTCAAAATCGGCGGCGCTCACTTCCACAGTCAGTTCGACCATGCTTTTTTCCAGTTTTTCACAGCTTTTCACACTCATTTTTATTTCCTCCGTTTACTGTCGGCCTTCCGCAGTCAGCCAAGATAGTATTTTACCACAACAGGTTTGAAATTTCCAGTGTTTTTTTCCTCAATCTGATATTTTTTTGGGAACAAACTGTAAATAATCCGCTGAGACCAAGCTGTACTCCACATCCCCCAGGGTCCCCTCGATGGCCCGCTTGTGGGTGGGGCCGTGGAGGTGCCCGTAAAAACATTGCCGGACCCGGTACTCCTCCAGCTTCTGAATGATCTCTGGACAGCGGTAGCCGGTATATAGGGGCGGGTAGTGGAGAAAGGCCAGTATGGGCCTCTCCTCTGCCGCTCGCAACGACGCTTCCAACCGCATAACCTCCCGGTTGAGGACCTTCTCGTTGTGGCCGGATTGTTCCTCCTCATAGAACCACCCGCGGGTTCCGCACAGGGCAAATTCCCCATAAAAATGACAGTTGTTATGGAGAATATCAATGGTGGTGATGCCGTTTTCCGCGAAAAAACGCTTCATCTTTGCGGCTGTGTTCCACCAGTAGTCATGGTTCCCCTTTAAAATCAATTTCTTCCCTGGCAGACGGTCGATGAACTGGAAATCCGCCAAGCTCTCCCCAAAATCAATTCCCCAGGAGGTGTCCCCGCAGAGAACAGTCAAGTCCCCTTCCTCCAATTGTGAGAATGCCTCCTCCAGCCGGCGGGTGTGGTTGACCCAGCTGGGCCCGAAAATGTCCATAGGTTTATTGACTGACAGTGACAAATGCAAATCCCCGATCGCGTAGAGCGCCATAGCTCCCCTCTTCCCGTCCGGATTACTGCAAGAACGCCCGGACTACCTGTTCCATTTCCGCCTGCTCCGTCACACCGCAGAAGCGGATCTCCTTGCCCCGCAACGCGGACAGCCGGGCCGGTGCAGGCACGCCGCCAGCCTCCTGAAGCTGAGCAATGCGGTCCAGACTATCCGCCGCCGGCGTCCTGCCAATGGCGTTAAGGACGCTGTCGCAGAATTTGAAGGGGCTAGCTGTAGAGGCGAAAATTACCGGCGTATCGTCCTCGGTCTCTCGCCGGTAGTCTGTCAGGACCCGTGCCGCCACAGCGGTGTGGGGGTCTACCAGGTAGTTGTAGCGGCGGAAGAGCTCTGTAATTGTAGTGGAGGTCTCCTCCTCACCACAGAAGCCACCATAGAAAAGTCCCTGGAGCCGTTCCCGCATCTCACCGCTGATCTCGTAACGCCCAGTTTCGCTCAACTGCCGCATGTAGTTGGACACCAGAGTGTCGTCCCACTCGCTCAGGTCGAAGAGGAGCCGCTCCAAGTTGCTGGAAATGAGAATGTCCATGGAGGGCGACATGGTGGTATGGAAGGGCCGGTTGCGGTCGTAAACACCGGTGCGGATAAAGTCTGTCAGCACGTCGTTGCGGTTGGAGGCGCAGAGCAGCTTTCCCACCGGAAGGCCCATCTTCCGGGCATAGTAGCAGGCCAGAATATTGCCGAAATTGCCAGTAGGTACGCAGAAATTCACCTTTTGCCCCAATTTAAGCTCCCCGGTGTTCAGAAGGTCGCAGTAGGCGGAAATATAATAGACCATCTGTGGAAGAATCCGGCCCCAATTGATGGAGTTTGCGGACGAGAGGAAATACCCCTTCTCTGCCAGTTCCTCCCGCATAGCTCCGTCGGAGAAAATCCGCTTCACGCCGTTCTGTGCGCTGTCGAAATTGCCCCTGACCGCGCATACGCCCACATTGTCCCCCACTTGGGTGACCATTTGCAGCTTCTGAATCTCGCTGACACCGTTTTCCGGGTAAAAAACGAGGATTTTTGTCTGAGGTACGTTGGCAAACCCCTCCATAGCCGCCTTCCCAGTGTCCCCGGAGGTGGCCACCAAGATGCAGGCGGTCTTCTCCTCCCCTGTCTTCTTCAGGCTAGCAGACAGAAGCTGAGGCAGCATTTGCAGAGCCAAATCTTTAAATGCGCTGGTGGGGCCGTGCCACAGCTCCAGACTCCAGGTATTGCCGTCCACCTTCCACAGCGGAGCCACGCCGGGATGGTCGAAGGTTTCCGGTCCATAGGCGTTTCTGGAAAAACGTTCCAAGTCCTCGGGCCGGAACTGCTCCAAATACTTTCCCATGATGTAGGCCGCCCGGCGGTGATAGTCCATGCCGCACAGGGTTTTCAGGTCCAGTGTCCCTAGATTGGGGAAGGCCACTGGTATAAACAGCCCGCCGTCCCGGCTCAGGCCCATGGCAATCGCCTCGGCGGCGCTTAGGCGCAGGGATTTGTCTCTTGTACTCAGATATTGCATAGCATTACACCCTCCAGGCTCCCGTTTATTGGAATGCATTGATAAGATAGTTGATCTCTGGCCTCTCCCAACGGCCCGCTGGGTCTGGATAGACCTCCGCCACATCGAACCGGCAGGCACAGTCCAGCCCAGTCTGTGCCAAGTACCAACCTGCGGCTTCCCTCAGTCGGTGCTGCTTGGCGGGGGTCACGGCCTCCCGAGCCGTAGATATGGCCCCTCTGGAGCGGGCCTTCACCTCCACAAAGCATAAAATCCCCTCCGGCGCACGGGCAATCAGGTCGATCTCACCCCAGCGGCAGCGGTATTGCCGCTCCAATATCTGGTACCCACGCCGGACCAGGGCCACCGCTACAGCGGCCTCTCCCCTATCGCCCCGCCTTTTGCGGTCGTTCACTGCTGCCGCGCCTCCATTTCTTCAGGAAGCTCCTGCGGTGGATGGGACTGGGACCGTGGGCATCCAGCAGTTCGTAGTGAAGCTTCGTGCCGTAGCCCTTATGCCTGTCAAACTGGTAAGCCGGATATTTCTCTGCCATCTCCTCCATAAAACGATCCCGGCTGACCTTGGCCAGTATGGACGCGGCGGCAATGCTTGCGCTCCGGCTGTCGCCCCGGACAGCCGTCTCGTGGGGTGTGGTGATGGCGAACTGGCTGCCATGATCCCGGTTGCCGTCGATTAGGGCGTAGTCTGTAGCCGGGGACAGGGCGCTGATGGCCTCCTGCATAGCCTTGACCCGCGCGTTGAGGATATCTATTTTATCAATCTCTTCCGGCGGAACAGAGGCCACCGCCCAGGCTAGGGCCAGTTCCTTGATCTGCTCAAAGAGCGCATCGCGCCGTTTGGGCGTCACCTTCTTGGAGTCGTTGAGCCAGGGCAGAGCGAGCCCTTCCGGCAGAATAACGGCGGCGGCGTAGACCGGTCCAGCCAAAGGTCCCGCCCCGGCCTCGTCCCAGCCGCATCCCAGCCGGTACCCTCGGGCTCTGGCGGCATTCTCCAGCTCCCACAAGGGGGCTTCACTACTCATTTTTCTCCTCCAAACCTTCCGGCAGCTCCAGTGTAAAGCGTCCTAACTTGCCAGCACGAAATTCATCCAGCAGAATGTGGGCCATGCGCTCTGTGTCCACCTCGCCGCCCCGCATCAGAAATCCGCGCCTACGTCCCGCCTGCTCCAGCAGCCCGTAGCCGGAAGCCTCCTCCCCTGCCTGGACCTTATACCGGTCCAGCAGGGCTTGGGGATAGTGCCGCCCCAGGTAGGCCATCAGGTGGCAGGCCAACTCTTCTGTATCCAATATCTCGTCGCGGACCGCGCCCGTACAGGCTAGGCGCATTCCCACATCCGGATCGTCAAACTTCGGCCAGAGCATCCCCGGCGTGTCCAGCAGCTCCAGGCTCTTATCTACCGGAATCCACTGCTTGCTCCTGGTTACGCCCGGACGATCCTCTGCCTTAGCCGTTTTCCGCCCGGATACTTTATTAATAAAAGTGGATTTTCCCACGTTGGGAATCCCCAGCACCATCACCCGGATCATCCGTCCGGCCTGCCCCTTCTCCGCATACGCCGCCAGCTTCTGTGCCAGCAGTTCCCGGACGGCGGCAGAAAACCTGCCTGTCCCCTGTCCGGCCTTGGCGTCGGCCTCCAGCACCGCAAAGCCCTTTCCCAGAAAATAGGCGGTCCACTGCCGGGTAGCCGCTGGGTCCGCCAGATCAATCCGATTGAGAACGATCAGCCTGGGCTTCTGCTTTGTCAGCTCCTCCACGTCCGGATTCCGGCTAGAAAGTGGGATACGGGCATCCAGAATCTCGCACACTGCATCCATATGCCCCATCTGCTCCGCGATCATCCGGCGGGTTTTGGCCATATGGCCTGGGTACCATTGAATATTCAGCTTATTTTCTGGCGTCATCGCGCTTCCCTCAGCCGTCAATCAGGCCTACCCGGCCCCAGTCACTCTTCTTAGTTTCAGGGTCCTTGCCGGGCGTCAGGATAAACAGCGCCTTCCCCTGGAGGTACCCCTCCTTCACCGCTCCCAACCGGGAGCTGCGGCTGTCCGTACTGTGGTCCCGGTGGTCGCCCATCACAAACACCTCGTCGTCCTCCAACGTAAGAGGGAACTGTGTGCCGCCGGCAGCTGTAGTGAGTCCCTTGGTGTAGGGCTCGTCCAGAGCCACGCCGTCCACATAGACCACACCGGAATAGGAGTCTATGTCCACGGTCTGCCCGCCAACAGCGATGATCCGCTTGACTAATGTGTCGCTGAGCTCTGCGTTATAGTCGTTTATAACCACCACGTCACCAGGTTTGAAATCGCAGAACATGGCGTTGAGCACTAAAAGACGGTCCCCTGTGTAAAGGGTGTCCTGCATAGAGGGGCCGCTGACGCCGATAAGCCGGAATCCAAATGTAAACAGCAGCACAACACCCACAACGGCAGTTATAAGTGCCTGTGCCCAGCAGTAGATGGTATTTTCCACGCTCTCCGGCTCCTTTTTTTCTACCACCGGCGCGGCGGCCTCAGGGGAGGCAGCTTCCAGTTCCTTTTTTTCTTCTTCCATTTGGTATGCTCCTTCAAGGCTAATTTTCTAAGGATATATCATAGCACAAATTCATTTAAATTACAACTGCGAAGTTGCAACGGCTTTGCGGGTTCCCGCCCCCCAATAAAGTCATACCGCCCACCTACTCTCTCCGAATAGATGGGCGGACCCTTTGTACGCGCAATGCTATAGCCCATATACCGCCTTTTCCCACCATCTCAGCTTCTGCCGATAATTTTCTCTCCGCATTTGGGGCAGGTAATCTCAATTTTCCCCTTTCCAACCGGCACCCGGCAGATCGCTTTACAGTTCTTACAGGTGAAATACTTGTGCTCCTTGTCTTGAAGGCGCTGTCTCCTACCATCAATGCGATTCCTGACTGGGCGCCACCAACTTAAAAACTTGGCGTTTTCCGCCCGGCGGCGCTCCAGATCCCGGGAGAGGGTTCGGAAGAGAACTAAAACCGCCAGCAAAACCGCCAAAATATCAAGGACATCGTCCACTACAGGGATATTCCGCAGAAGGATGGACAAAATCCAAACCGCCAGATAGAGGGCGATCAGGGCTGCGTTGAGCTGGTCGCTGCCGTTGCGCCCGTACATGAACCGGGCCATCGCGCTGCTGACGCTATAAAAGAAGTTCCGCATGGGAAGGACCTCGTTTTCTATCTTGGTTTACTCTAGTATACTGGGTAATTATGAACAAATAAAGGCCGGGACAAAATTTTTCTAGGCATACTATGCAGTTCTGTACCGCTGTTTCCGGTTGCAATCCGCCCCAAATGTGGTATAATAACCGAAAGTTAGTCCCTGCCAGTTTGTTCCGGCCCGCCGGGCACAACTGTAGAATAGCAGATAACGCATTTTACCTCTTTGGCAGATCCAGGCAGTGAAGGAACGTTGCGCGGATAATTTAGGAGGAACTCCCATGAAACTAATGGTGATCGACGGCAACAGCATCGTCAACCGCTCTTTTTACGGTGTCCGGCCCCTGACCACCCGGGACGGACTCTACACCAATGCGGTCTACGGCTTTGTGACCACCCTACAGCGCTTGGTGGAGGAGGAGCGGCCCGAGGCTTTGTGCGTCACCTTTGACCGGCGGGAGCCCACCTTCCGGCACCTGGAATACGAGGGCTACAAGGCACAGCGCACGGGAATGCCGGAGGAGCTGGCCCAGCAGATGCCTGTCCTCAAGGAGGTCCTGGACGCCATGGATATCCCCCGCTATGAGCTGGCCGGGTACGAGGCTGACGACCTTATAGGCTCCATCTCCCGCCAGTGCGAGGCCAAGGGCTGGGACTGTGTGGTGGTCACCGGGGACAAGGACAGCCTCCAACTCATTACGGACCACACGAAAGTAAAGCTGGTCTCCACCCGCATGGGCCAGACCACTACAAAGGACATGACCCCAGAGACCTTCCGGGAGGCATATGGCTTCGACCCCATACACATTATTGACTTGAAAGCCCTTATGGGCGATTCTAGCGACAATATCCCCGGCGTAAAGGGCATTGGGGAGAAAACCGCCATGGCCCTGGTGCAGAACTTCCACACTATCGACGCCCTCTATAAAGCCATGCCAGATATAGAGGCTAAGCCCGCCGCCATCAAAAAACTGGCTGAGGGAGAGGAATCCGCCCGGATGTGCTACCGTTTGGCCACCATTGTCACCAGCGCCCCGCTGGAATTTGCCCCGGAGGAGAACCTGCGGCGTCCGGCAAAGCCGGAGCTGTACAGCCTGTTCATGCGTCTGGAGTTCAACAAACTGATTGAAAAAATGGGCCTCACTCCTCCAGAGGTCCCGCTGGCGGAAAAAACGGAGGAACCGGACTTTACCGTCCATGTTGAGCAGGTCACAGACGAGGCCCAGGCGGAAGCGTCGCTGGAGACATTCCGGAAGGCGGAATATGTGGCCCTGCTGGCCTTGCCGGATCTGTCCGCTGTGGTTGTCCAGTGCCCAACTGGGAAGAATACTGCACTGGTGGGCGAGTTCTACTTCCACCGCTATAACGGGGATTGGAACAAACTCCTAGCCGCCCTCTTCTCAGAAGGCATCAAAAAGGTCTCTCATGATGTAAAGGATTTAACCCGTACACTGCTTGAAAACAAACTTCCGGCGGATGGTTTTATCTTCGATACCGCCCTGGCTGGCTACCTCCTGGATGCCACGGCGGGACACTATGGCATCGACCAGCTCTTCGCCTCCTGGTTCAAGACAGAACTGCCCAAGCCTCTCTATCTGGAGCCGGACGCTCTCTCCATGCTGGGGGACCCTGTACAGGTGGAGGCATCCTTCCTCAGCTATCTGTCCGCTGTGGACGCCCTCTATGGGGCTATGCTGCCAAAGCTGAGGGAAACCGGCGGCGAGGAACTGTATTTCACCATTGAACTCCCCCTCTGCCGGGTGTTGGCAGAGATGGAGGCGGCGGGGTTCCGGGTGGACGCCCAGGCCCTTCGGGAGTTCGGCAAAACCCTGACGGATGCCATCAATGCTCTGGAGGAAAAAATCTACGCTCATGCGGGTAAATTCAACATCAACTCCCCCAAACAGCTGGGCGAGGTCCTTTTCGAGCGTCTGGGTCTGCCCCACGGCAAAAAGACAAAAACCGGCTGGTCCACCAACGCCGAGGTGTTGGAGAACCTTCGCTACCAGCACGCCATTGTGGGCCAAGTGTTGGAGTACCGCCAGTACGCCAAGCTAAAGAGCACCTATGTGGACGGCCTCCTGAAGGTCATCCCCCCGGACGGCCGGGTGCGGACAAGCTTTCAGATGACAGTCACCGCCACCGGACGGTTGAGTTCCACAGAGCCCAATCTGCAAAACATCCCCACCCGCACAGAACTGGGCAGCGGGCTGCGCCGCATGTTTGTGGCGGACCCAGGCAAGGTGCTGGTGGACGCAGACTACAGCCAGATTGAACTGCGTCTGCTGGCCCACATCTCCGGCGACAGGGCTATGCAGGAAGCTTTCCTATCTGGCGAGGACTTCCACACTGTCACCGCCTCCCACGTCTTTGGCGTGCCGGTGCCCGAGGTTACCAGCCAGATGCGGCGGGCGGCTAAGGCGGTGAACTTCGGCATCGTCTACGGTATCTCTGCCTACTCCCTCTCTCAGGACCTGGGCGTCACGGTGGAGGACGCTAAAGCCTATATGGACGCCTATTTTGAGCGGTTCCCCGGTGTAAAAAAATATATGGAGGACGTGGTGGAGCGGGCCAGAGGAGACGGCTGGGTGGAGACCCTCTTCCACCGCCGCCGGGCCCTGCCAGAAATCCAGGCATCCAAGTTTGCTACCCGATCCTTCGGGGAGCGGGTGGCGCTGAACATGCCCATCCAGGGCACCGCCGCCGACATCATCAAGCTGGCCATGGTGAAGGTCTTTGACCGGCTGAACCGGGAGGACCTGGAGGCAAAGCTCATCATGCAGGTTCACGACGAGCTGATTGTGGAGTGCCCAGAGACAGAGGCGGAGCGGGTAAAGGCCCTGCTGGCAGAGGAGATGGAGAGGACGTGCCAGCTGGCAGTACCCCTCATTGCCGAGGCCCACTGCGGAAAAAATTGGTTGGAGGCAAAATGAGTATTATAGATACATTTGACGGCGTTTCTGAGGAGATCTTAAAGCCCAGTCTTGTAGCGAACCCCATAGACGGCTTCCCAGAGATAGTTATCATTACCTTCGAGTCCGCCATCATCCAAATTTTGAAAACCCTTTTCCCTGTGGAGGAGGCTGGCAGCATGCACTCCGGCTTCCGAATTCCCATCTATCGCTTTCTCTTTCAGGGCCGGTCCCTGGGCATCTTTCTGTCCACGGTGGGCGGACCCGCCGCCGCAGGGCTGATGGAGGAAGTCCTTGCCAAGGGCGCGAAAAAAATTCTGCTCTTTGGAGCCTGCGGCGTTTTAGACAAAGCGCTGACCGCCGGACACCTCATCCTCCCTACCGCCGCCTACAGGGACGAGGGAACTAGTTACCACTACCTGCCGCTCAGTGACTACGTGGAAATTCCCACCGCGAAACGTCTGGGGGAGATTCTTGACGAACTGAGCGTCCCCTACGTGTTCGGAAAAACCTGGACCACCGACGCTATCTACCGGGAGACCCGGGCCAACGCGGCAGCCCGGCGGCGGGAGGGCTGCATAGCCGTGGAGATGGAGTGCGCCTCCGTCATGGCGGCGGGGCAGTTCCGGGCCGCAACGGTCTACCAGTTCCTCTACGCCGAAGACAGCCTGGATGGAGACGCCTGGGACGCACGCACTTGGCACGGCGTATCCTCGTCCCAGTACGAAAAATACCTGCAAATCGCGCTGGAAGCCGCTATCCGGCTATAATAGGAGGACTCTATGGAGTACGCTATCGTCCCCATGACGGAGACCCACTTGGATCAGGTGGAGGCCCTTGAGCAGGTCATTTTCTCCAGCGAAGCCTGGTCCCGGTGGTTGCTGGAGGAGATGTGCGCCGCCAGTGGTACGATCGCCCTGGTGGCCGCCGCACCAGATGGCACAGTCCTGGGGTATGTCTGCGCCCAGGCGGTCTTGGACGAGGGAAATCTAGATAATATGGTTGTCCGGCCCCAAAGCCGCCGCCAGGGCGTGGGGTCGGCGCTGCTGGAGGCCATGAGCCGCCTTGCGCAGAAAAAGGGACTGCGGTTCCTTACACTGGAGGTACGGGCCTCTAACGCTGGGGCCCAGGCCCTCTATATTAAACATGGCTACCAGCCGGTTGGCCGCCGGAAGCACTACTACAGCAGTCCCAAAGAGGACGCCATTTTAATGACATTGGAGTTTACGCCATGAAGATACGGATTCTGCTCCCAGAAGAGCTGAAACGGGCTTATGAGACAGATTTAAAGGAGGCATTCCCGCCATCGGAACTCAAGCCCCTGTCCGCCATGGAGGCGCTGCGGAAGCGGGGCGTCTACGACCCCTTGGGCTTTTTCAGTGAGGACGGGGAACTTTTGGGCTACATGCTGGTGTGGCGGCACGAGGATGGCCGCTACGCCCTGATCGACTATTTCTGCGTCCCCGCCGGGAAGCGGGGCGGCGGCATTGGCGGAAGGCTCATTCAGGCCATCCAGGACTACTATCCACCGGACACAGTGCTCATTGGCGAGTCCGAGGCCCCCACCGGCGACCCGGACAGGGATGGCCTCATCCTCCGGCGGCTGGGCTTCTATGCCCGCAGCGGCGCGGTGACCCTCGGCTACGACTGCGCCCTCTTCGGCGTACACTTCAAGGATATCTGCTGGGCCCGGGAACTGCCGGACGAGGCGGAAATCCTCCGCAAGCACCAGGAGATCTATCTGGCGCAGTTTGGCCGGGAGAAGTACAAGCGTTACATCCAGCTCCCCCTGGCTCCCGGCGAGACGGTGCGGCCTGTCACGGACTGGACGGAGGAGGAACACTATGCGTAAGATTTTGCTGGGCACCTCCAACCCCTCCAAGGCAGCCTATTTTGCCCACCAGCTGAGGGACTACGACGTATCTTTCCTGCTGTTGAAAGATCTGGGCATAGAGAATCTGCCAGATGAGGCAGGAAAAGATCCGCTGGAAAATGCAGTATTGAAAGCGGCATACTACGGGCGGTTGTATGACTATGTGATCTCGGCGGATTCCGCCCTGTATATCCGAGAGCTGCCCCCGACAGATCCCCGGCAGCCGGGCCTCACCATCCGGCGGCATCCTGATGGCTCCGCCATGGACGATGAAGAGATGATCGCCCACTATAGTGCGCTTGCGCGTGAACTGGGCGGACAGATGACCTGCTACTATCAGGACGCCTACGGCGTGTGCAATCAGGGGGTGGTCTCCGGGTTTATGGAGGATGAGACGGTAAGCAGTATACATGTCTTCCGTATGGTGGACAGGCCCCATCCTGTCCGGACGCCTGGTTGGCCTCTGGACAGCCTCTCCATTTGGCCCTCCACAGGGCAGTATTTTGTAGAGAACCGGGAGCGCCAACTGAGCGCGATGGAGCAGGTCCTTGAGAAGTCCTACATGGATAAGCTGCTGGCGTTCTACGTGGAAAAACTGGAACTGGAGCGGCGGTGAAGTTTTGCATTCATTTGCATAAATGAGAGGGAATCTTCTAAAGAAGATTCCCTCTTTTGCTGTATACTCCAACGGCTTTACAGCTTCATCAACTCAATGTTTGCCTCAATCTGCCCCGCCAAATCCGCCTCCGCAGAGGCAACGGCCTGGTAAATGGCATTCTCCACCGCCCGGGCCCTACTGCCGCCATGGGCCTTGATGACAGGCTTTTGCAATCCCAGAAAGGGCGTGCCGCCGATGGTGTCCGGATTCAGCCGGTCCTTGAATTGGGTGAGCCCCTTCCTCACCAGCAGCGCCGCCAGCTTGGATGTTAGGCTCTGCATAAACATGCCCTTCAGCTCCTTCCCCATGAAGGAGCCCACGCCCTCAATGGTTTTCAGCATTACATTTCCGGAAAACCCGTCGGCCACCAGCACGTCGCAGCCGCCCTTCACAGCCTCCTTTGCCTCCATATTGCCCACAAAGTTCAGATGTCCCGCCTCCCCGGCGGCTTGTAGCGCCTGATAAGCATCCCGGCGCAGCTGGTCCCCCTTGGAGTCCTCGACGCCGATATTCAGCAGCCCCACCCGGGGCCGGTCAACCCCCATAGCCCGAGCGGCGTAAAAGCTGCCCAGGTAGGCGAACTGCACCAAATATTCCACTGTACACTCGGCGTTTGCGCCGCAGTCTACAAGCACCAGACCATTCCCGGAGGTGGGCAGCAGCGGGGCCATAGCCGCCCGGCGGATCCCCCGCACCCGTTTGACCAGCAGTGTCCCGGCGCTGAGGAGCGCTCCGGTGCTGCCAGCCGAGACAAACGCATCCCCCTCCCCTGCTTTCAGCAGATTCAGCCCCACGGTGATGGAGGAGTCCTTCTTAACCTTGAAAGCCGTGGCGGGGTCATCGTGCATATCAATAACCTGAGTAGCGTTGGCAACACGCACGGCCTCCGGCAGCCCTCCGCACTGCTGTACGGCGCTCCGGATCTCATCCTCCCGGCCCACCAGGACGACCTCCAGCCCTGGCCGCGCTTTTGCGGCGCAGAGCGCACCCCTCACGATCTCCAAAGGAGCGTGGTCACCGCCCATAGCGTCAACAATGATTCTCACCGGCAACCTCCTGTTCCACGGTCTCCCGCATCCGGTCCACGATCTCCAGCGACCGCTGGGAGATCTCCAGATTCTTATTCCGTTTCCCTCGTACCCGGTAACCCAGAGGGGAGATAATGCCGAAATTGATGTTCATGGGCTGAAATTCCCCCACAGACCCATCGGACACGTACAGCCCCAACGCACCGATGGCGGTCTCCCGCGGGAAGTCCATAGGCGGCTTTCCCGCCAAACGCCGGGCCAGCTCCACCCCGGCTAAAAACCCGGAGGCCGCCGACTCCACATACCCCTCCACGCCAGTCATCTGTCCGGCAAAAGAAATCCGGGGCTGGCTGTTTAGCTGGTAGTAGCGGTTCAGCAGCCGGGGGGAGTCCAGGTAAGTGTTTCTGTGCATCACGCCATAGCGCACATATTCGGCGTTTTTCAGCGCGGGAATCATGGAAAACACCCGTTTCTGCTCCCCAAACTTTAAATGAGTCTGGAACCCAACCAAGTTGTAAATGGACCCTGCGGCATTGTCCTTTCTCAGCTGCACCACGGCATAAGGCTCCCGCCCGGTGGAGGGGTCTCGAAGGCCCCGGGGCTTCAAAGGCCCATAGCGCAAGGTGTCCTCTCCCCGCCGGGCCATGACCTCCACGGGCATACAGCCCTCAAAGACGTTCTTGTCCTCAAACCCGTGGACCTCCGCTTCCTCTGCGGCGCAGAGCTCCCGCCAGAAAGCCAGATACTCCTCCCGCTCCAGGGCGCAGTTGACGTAGTCCGCCGTGCCCTTATCATACCGGGAGGCAAACCAGGCCCTGGTCATGTCGATACTCTCGAAGGTCACCAGAGGCGCAGCGGCGTCGAAGAAATGGAGCGTCTGCTCCCCGATCAGTTCTCCTAGACAGTCCGCCATGGCGTCACTAGTCAGGGGCCCGGTGGCTACCACCACCTCCCCCTCCGGCAGGCGGGGGACCTCTCCCTCCACCACAGAGATGTTGGGGTGGTTCCGCAGAACCCTGGTGACGTAAGCGGAAAATCCGGCCCGGTCCACCGCCAGCGCACCCCCGGCCTCCACGCGGGTGGCGTCCGCCGCCCGGAGAATGAGGCTTCCCAGCCGCCGCAGCTCCTCTTTCAGCAGCCCAACAGCGTTTTCCAGCCCGGCCCCCCGCAGGGAGTTGGAGCAGACCAATTCCGCGAAGAGAGGGCTCGTGTGAGCGGGGGACATTTTCTGTGGCTTCATTTCATGGAGCGTGACGGACACGCCCCGCTCCGCCAGCTGGAAAGCGGCCTCACAACCTGCCAGCCCGGCACCAATTACGGTAGCTTTCATCTTATATCTGACCGCCCAACTAAAAAATCAATAGAAACGGCAAATAGATCCGCTATATTCCATAGTACAGATGCACTTGGCTCCCGTTCCCCCAACTCATACCGCCGGTACGACATATAACTAATTTTACATAATTCCGCCACCTGTAGCTGTGTCAATCCCTGCTCTTTTCGCAAGGCGAGCAATCTCTCTGATAATTTCGACATATTTTCTCCTAGGTATTGACAGTACCGTTTGGAACAGTTATAATCGAATTGCTCCAAACGGTTATATTAAAAGGAGGATCTTCATGGATATGCTTTTAAAAACCCTCTACGAATACGCCTACCGCCACCGGATGCTGTTTTATCTGGAGGATGAAACGCAGTTCCACGAGTGTGAAATCATGAGCGAGCGGAACCACAAAGAGCTGCGCCGCCTGCTGAGCGAGGAGGGCCGTGCCTATCTGGAGAACTACGACGGCGAACAGCGCCTCCAGCGCTCTCTGGAGCTGGAAGCCATGTTCCGGGCTGGACTCTCCTTGGGTCTGGAACTCTCCCGCCTCTAACTGGCTGTCCCGCTTTTTTTTGAGGCTGGCTTCTTAGCAGTAGACTTCTTTGCCGTTTTCTTGGCTGCGGGCTTTCTCTCGCCGGATTTCAGCTTCTCCTCCTCCGGAGCTTCGCCGTCCTGGGGTTCAGCCTTTTTCCGCCAGCCGCCCCGTTTTTCCTCCGGAGTGAAATTCTCACACTTTTCATTGATACAGTATGGCTTTTTCGCGCCCTTTCCAGCCTTTTTAAACATTGTCTGGCCGCAGAAGGGACAGTCGTCCGCCACAGGCACGTCCCAGGTCATGAAGTCGCACTTTTTTTCCTCGTCCCGGCTCCCCACAAATTCACAGCAGTAATAGGTATACTGTTTGTTGGTCTTTTTGCTATTTCCTGTGCGTTTCATCAGTCTTCCGCCGCACGTGGGGCAGCGCCCAGGCATGACTACTACCAGCGGCTTGGTAAAGGTACACTCCGGGTACCCGGGGCAGGCCAGAAACCGCCCAAACCGCCCGCTTTTAATAACCATTTGCTTGCCGCAGAGGTCGCAGACCTCCTCGGACTCCTCCACCGGCACCTTGAGCCGGACGCCCTCCAAGTCCTTTTCAGCCTGGTCCAATTCCTCTTTAAAGGGCCCGTAAAACCGCTGCAAAAGGGCCTTCCACTGGGTCCCCCCCTGCTCCACGTCGTCCAGGGCTTTCTCCATCCAAGCAGTGAAATTGGTGTCCACAATGTCGCTGAACTTATCCTCCATCAGCCCGTTGACCGTGACCCCCAGGGGAGTAGCCCGCAGATATTTGCCGTCCTTGATAACGTACTCCCGGTCCAGGATCGTGCTGACAGTGGGCGCATAGGTGGAGGGGCGGCCAATGCCGTTTTCCTCCATGGCGCGGATGAGGGATGCGTCGGTATACCGGGCCGGGGGCTGGGTAAAGTGCTGCTCCTGCTGGAATTTCAACCGCTGAAGACTCTGCCCCTCGGTGAGGGGCGGCAGCTTTGCCTCCTCCTCCTTTTTCTCCTCGTCCTTCCCCTCCTCGTATACGGCGGTAAATCCGGAGAATTTGAGACTATTGCTGGAAGCCCGAAATCCGTGTCCGGCGGCCTCGGCCTCCACGGAAATGCTGTCGAACACGGCGTTGGACATCTGGCAGGCCACAAAGCGGCTCCAGATCAGGCGGTAGAGCCTGTACTGATCCGGGGTCAGGTCCCCCTTCACCCGCTCCGGGGTCAGGTTAACGTCGCTGGGCCGGATAGCCTCGTGGGCGTCCTGCGCCCCAGCCTTGGTCTTGTAGGTCCGGGCCTTGCCGGGGTAGTAGTCCTGGCCGTAGCGGCCCAGAATGAACCCCTTGGCAGCGTCCAGAGCCTCGTCGCTCAGGCGCAGAGAGTCGGTACGCATGTAGGTAATCAGGCCCACCGCACCCTCGCCGGAGATGTCAATGCCCTCATAGAGCTGCTGTGCGATAGCCATGGTGCGCCTGGGGGTCATGCTCAGCTTCCGGCTGGCCTCCTGCTGGAGGGTGGAGGTAGTAAAGGGGGGTGAGGGGGAGCGCTGCTTGTCCTGCCGCTTAACGCTCTTCACCGCAAAAGCGGCGTTCTCTACAGCGGCCACTACAGCGGCCACGTCCTCTGCGGAACTCAGCTCCTTTTTCTTGCCGTTTTCCCCGTGGTACCGGGCCCAAAAGCTGTTTTTTTCCGATCCGTCCGTGCTCAGCCGCACATCAAGGGACCAGTACTCCTGAGGTTTGAAGTCCGCGATCTCCTTCTCCCGGTCACAGACCATCCGGGTGGCCACGGACTGCACCCGCCCCGCTGAGAGTCCCCGGCGGATCTTCTTCCACAGCAGGGGCGAGAGCTGGTAGCCCACAATTCTGTCCAGAACCCGCCGGGCCTGCTGGGCGTCCACCAAGTCCTGGTCGATGGCCCGTGGCGCGGCGATGGCCTCGTTGACCACCCGCTTAGTAATTTCGTTGAACGTGACCCGTTTTGCCTTGCTGTCCTCCAGGCCCAGCAGGGCCTTCAGGTGCCAGCTGATGGCCTCTCCCTCCCGGTCAGGGTCGGTGGCCAGGTAGACGGCCTCGCTGCCCTTGGCGGCCTTTTTCAAATCGCTGATAATGTCCTCTTTGCCCTTAATGGGGCGGTAATTGGGCTCAAAATCGTTCTCTATATCCACGCCCAAGGTGCTCTTCGGCAGATCCCGCAGGTGGCCCATACAGGCCTTCACCTGGTAGCCGGGACCCAGATATTTTCCGATCGTCTTCGCTTTGGCGGGAGACTCCACGATCACGAGACTCGTCTTTGCCATTCTTTCCTCCTGGGCAGCCGCAAAGCTGCCAGGGGCGGCCCGCCGTCCGCAATGCGGGAACAGGGCGGCCCCTTATCATTAAAAATTAGATAAAATTTACTTCAGCGCAACCCGCAGGGCGAAACGTTTGCCGCCGCTTTGCGCAACAATTTCATTGATCTCCAGAACCGTCAGCGCGGACAAAACCCGCCGGGTGGGCAGTTGGGTCTCCTCAATCAGGTCGTCCACCTGTAAGGTCCTGCCCCGCAGGGCCTTGATTATCCGAATCTGGTCGTCGGTCAAGCCGTGATCTCCGGCAAGGTCCAGCACCGGGAGCGTTGGCTCTTTTTCCTTCGCTTCCGGCGGCTTCTCCTGTTCCGTCTGGGGCCCGCCGCCAAATCTCTTCGGCTCCTCCATTCGCAGATTCCTGATTTTATGGGGGAACTGCCCAGCGTAATGGCTTAAAATATCCCAGGCGCTGGTCACCACCCCCGCGCCATCCCGAAGCAGCAGATTGCTGCCGGTACAGTGCCAATCACCCACCTGTCCCGGCAGAGCGAACACATCCCTGCCCTGTTCCAGGGCCCGGTCGGCGGTAATCAGTGTTCCACTGCCCTCTGGGGCCTCTACCACCACGGTGGCCAAACACAGTCCGCTGATAATCCGGTTGCGCACGGGAAAATGGGACCCCATGTGCTCGGTTCCCGGGGGATACTCGGAGAGGATCGCGCCCCGAACAGCTAGGTCCTCATAGAGGTAACGGCTCTCCCGTGGGTAGACGATGTCGTGTCCGCCTCCAATGACGCCCACGGTAAATCCTCCGGCACGCAGAGCGCCCCGGTGCGCCGCAGCGTCGCCGCCAGCAGCTAGGCCCGAAACCACTACCGCCCCCAGTCCGGCCAACTGAAAGGCAAGCTTTTCGCTCATCTCCAGTCCGTAGGGAGAGGGCCTCCGGGTGCCTACCATCGCAATAGCCACCTCGTCGTCAAATTGGGGCATTCTGCCCCGCACATAGAGCAAGACGGGTGGATCGAAGATGTTTTGCAGCCGCCCGGGATAGTCAGTGTCCCGGATGGTAATAATCCGCAGCCCCAGCCGTTCGCAGTCGCCCAGCACCCGGTCCGCCGCAGCCAGGGATTTGTTATCCAGCGCTGCGGCGGCCTGTCTGGTCATCTCCTCCACCAGGAGGTACTCCCCTTTTTCAGCGTAAAAGATATTTTCTGGGTCGTTGTCAAAATGCTCCAGCAGAGACAGCTTTAACCGATTGCTCATCCCCGGCAGGGTGGCCAGCCAAATCCAATATTTCTTTGCTGCCATAGGAGCTCCTTTCTCCGCCCCTCTGGCGGCGGGGAAAATGTTCCGGCCTGATAGCCAGTATAACGGGAAAATATCCCCTAAAAACCATGAAAAGCTGCTGTGTTTGAGGTGCCAAAGTCTTGTTGCCGAAATCCTTCCCACAACAGCACAGCGGCAGCGGCGGCAGCATTCATGGATTCGCACCGCTCCCGCATGGGAATACGTACGGTCTGCCCACAGCCCGCCAGCGCATCCTCGCTCAGCCCTCTCCCCTCGCTGCCCACCAGCACTACTGACCGCCGCAGTTCCACTTCCCTGACATCGGCAGTATCCGCCCGCAGGGCGCTGCCCAGCAGGGGCAGTCCAGCCTCCGCAGCCAGTTCTCGCAGTGTGTCCAGACCACAGCGCCACGACGGTACCCGGAACAGGGCCCCCATGGAAGCCCGCACGGTTTTCGGACTGTACAAGTCCGCGCAACCGGGCAGCAGGAACAGCCCGTCCGCCCCCAGGGCGTCTGCGGTACGTAGGATGGTTCCCACATTCCCGGGGTCCTGCACCCCTTCCAGGGCCAGGTAACGGCATCCATCCAGCCGCATAGGAGGAGCCTCATCAGGAAGCTCTGCCAAAAACAGAGCCCCCTGGGGGGCCTCCATAGGGCTGACCGAGCGCATTAAGTCCTCAGGCACCTCCACCAGACGCACCTCCGGCGGCAACTGCGGCAAAGGCGTACCCACCGTGTAGACCACAGCAGTCAAGGCCGCGCCCCACCGGACCGCCTCCCCCAGCAGCTTCATCCCATCGCCCAAATATTCCCCTGCCGTCTGCCGGTAGGAACGGGATCTCCCCAATTTGCGGATGTGGATCATCAACGGATTTGTGCGGCTTGTGATGCGCTCTGCCATAAGGGCCTCCCCGGCGGCTTTCCGCCCGTCAAACAGTTGTCTTTAGACTCCCTTATCATAAATGTATCCGTTCCAGTTGTCAAGCGGTTTTCATCCACCCGCAAAAATCTGCCCATCTACCCCTTTTTCCAATGTGCCCACTGTTGTGTCCATTCGGGACAGCTCCACGTACCCGTCTCTCCACTTCCGTACGCGCCAGCCGTCCTCCGTGCCGTACTCCTGGATGGAAATTGGCTGGGCCATAGGCATCCAGAGCGGTTCCAGCACCGCATAAAGCGCCTCCGTCTGCTTCTCCTCCTCCGAAAGGGCTGCGTACTCCACCGCCGCACTTCTTACTGCCCCCTTCTTTTTCTTCACATTTTAGGTTATCTGAGATTTATCTGAACATAAGCCCCCTTATATTTTCTTGACAAAGCGGCGGCAGATACGTATAACAAATAACGAAGGTGCACTGCTCTGCAGTAACTCTATTGGCCAATCAAGAACAATGTCCACGCCCCTGAAGTGCTTATCAAGCACTAGGTGTCCCTCAGAAACCGCAACCGCCACTCCAGCTAGTTGCCGTCATGCCCGCACCTGTTACATACAGCTATCACCACACTGGCTGTTGCTATCACATGGATAACTTCCTGGCTTATCCTGATCACCCCCCTTTTTTTCATAAATCCCCCTGATAGCACACTTAGAGAGTTGTCAAGCTAAAAGCGGAAAATTTTGCTTTTAACATTGATGTTCTCTCTCTTGAAGCATATTATATGAGAAAAGAGAGGAATAACATTCAGCCAAATAGAGCCTAGGCGCAGAAGGAACGCGATATCTTTTCTGCAAATTTTAGGCGTATTTGAGAAATAAGAGGTAAAACTCAGTCCGATGTTGTAACTGATTTGGAAATAATCGCTTCTACAGTTTCAGATTGCGCCAACGTAAAAAAGTATCCTCAAGTATCCTCGCGTGGACAAGATGTAGGCGCTTGCTGATTATCTTGGAGTTGTCATTTCTGATCTCAGAGAAGAGTACATGCCTATTCCCGATGGTGCCACCCCCATTGACTTTTCAAAATATCATAAGATCACCATCCTGGGGCGCATCTCTGCGGGCCTGCTGGTCTATGCGGAGGAAAATATAGAGGGCTACACCCTCACCAACTTAAACGGCGGCGCAGAATATTTTGCACTCAGGGTAAAAGGTGATTCCATGAACGCTATTGGGATAAATGATGGATATTTAATCATGGTCCGCCGCTAGGATATATTGGGACCGGCAGCAGGGTAAGCTCCTGAGGGACCGTTGCCGCCCGAATGCCGTAAAGGGTGTCTGGGCGGAACAAATATGGTCATGTCCTTCAAAAGATAGTCCTCTACTACGAAAAGGCTATAGACACCCAGCTGTTAGTTACGCGTTAGTTGCGTAAAAAGTATCTATACATTACATTGTAAATCATACCGTTTTCCTATCCGAAAATTTAACACAGTCTTAACGCCGTTCTGTGGTATACTATTTAAAATATCCAAGCGGCTCGTACCGTATATAGATAGGAGTTGAGGCCCCTGCGCCAGTTATATCCGAAACGCCCCTGGCGGTCCGTCCTGCGGGACTGGCTTGTCACCCTGACGCTGCTGGCGGTGGGCTACTGTCTGAGCAGTCTGCTGCTGCTGGCTGAACCCAGCGGCGGCTTTGTGTCCATGATTTTTGTGCTAATGGTGGTACTGGCCGCCCGCCTTACCAGCGGGTATACCTACGGTGTGGCGGCGTCTTTTGTCAGCGTGGTATGCGTCAACTATGTGTTCACCTATCCCTACTGGGAATTTAATTTCACCATCGCCGGGTATCCGCTGACCTTCTTGACCATGCTGTCGGTGTCCGTCATCGTCAGCGCCCTCACCAGTCAGATCAAGCGGCAGGAGCAGCTGCGCATGGAGACTGAACGGGAAGCCATGCGTGCGAACCTGTTGCGGGCGGTGAGTCACGACCTGCGCACGCCCCTTACATCCATCGTGGGCTCCACCTCTGCTATCCTGGAAAATGACGAACGGCTAGACCCGGCTCAGAAGCGGGCTTTGCTGCGCAGCGTCCACGACGAGGCCCAGTGGCTGGTTCGGATGGTGGAAAATCTGCTCTCCATCACCCGGATGAGCGGCAGCGAGACCCAGCTAAATAAAGAACTGGAGGCGGCTGAGGAGGTGCTGGCCAGCGTGGCGGACAAATTTCAGCGGCGTTTCGGCGGCATCCAATTGGAGCTGAAGGCCCCGGAGGAGCCCCTCTTTGTGCCCATGGACGCCATATTGATCGAGCAGGTCTTGATGAATCTGCTAGAGAACGCAGCCTACCATGGCAAGAGCAGCCAGATCCGTCTCTCCGCCGGGCGCAGCGCGGACGCCGCCGTCTTCACCGTACAGGACAACGGCGGCGGCATCCCGGATGAAATTTTGCCAGGCATCTTCTCCTCCGGACAGCGCAGCCGGACCCATCCCTCTGACAACCGCCGGAACATGGGGATTGGGCTCTCAGTGTGCCGCTCTATCGTCAAGGCCCACGGCGGGGCCATGTCCGCCGCCAATGCCCCTGAGGGCGGGGCTGTGTTCTGCTTTACTCTGCCCATAGAGGAATATACAATGGAGGAAAACGGATATGAAAATCAGGGACCGGGTCCTCATTATTGAGGACGAGGCCAACATCAGCGGCTTTATCGCCACTATCCTGGAGGCCAACGGCTATGACGCTATGACCGCCCGCACTGGCAGCGAGGCCATCACCACTATTACCTCCCACTGCCCGGACGTGATATTGCTGGACCTGGGCCTGCCGGACATGGACGGGGGGCGCATCATCCATTTTGTGCGGGAGTGGTCCACCTGCCCCATCATCGTCGTATCCGCCCGGAACCACGAGCGGGACAAGGTGGACGCCCTGGACGC
>CATIYU010000303.1 GCA_949739085.1 uncultured Eubacteriales bacterium
GGACAAAAGCACAAGCACCAGAAAGTACGGATATATTATAGGTTCATTGGGTGCCTTGGCGAAACACAAGGTAACATCTGATTTTTCCCTCACCATGTGCCAGGGGCTGGGCTGCAACGCCTGCGGGGTGATGGGGTGCCGGATTATCCAGAGCCCCCGGGAGCGGCTCATCGCCATTTTGACCAACGCGTTCATGCCCTGCAACGGGCGGCTGCCCACCCTGACCGCCCTCATCGCCATGTTTTTCGCCACCGGCGGCGGGCTCGCGGGGTCCCTGGCCCAGGCGGCGCTGCTGATGGGGGCCATTGTTCTGGCGGTGGCCGCGACCCTCTGGTCCAGCCGGATTCTGGCGGCCACGGTGCTGAAGGGGGAGCCCTCCTCCTTCGCCCTGGAGCTCCCGCCCTACCGGACGCCCCAGATCGGCCAGGTGCTGGTCCGCTCCATCCTGGACCGGACGCTGTTTGTCCTGGGCCGGGCGGTGGCGGTGGCGGCCCCGGCGGGCCTGCTCATCTGGTGCGCGGCCAATATCACCCTGGGCGGGGAGAGCGTTCTGCTCCGCCTGGCGGGCCTGCTCCAGCCCCTGGGCGGCCTCATGGGCCTGGACGGCGTCATCCTGCTGGCGTTCCTGATGGGGTTCCCGGCCAACGAAATCGTGGTGCCCTGCATCCTGATGGGCTACCTCTCCGCCGGGTCCCTGACGGACTACGGAAGCCTGGCGGAGCTCCACAGCCTCCTGGCCGCCAACGGCTGGACCGCGGTTACGGCGCTGTGCGCCCTGCTCTTCACCCTCTTCCACTTCCCCTGCGGTACTACCTGCCTCACCATCTGGCGGGAGACGAAGAGCGCCAAGTGGACGGCCCTGGCCATCGCCCTGCCCACCGCGGTCGGGGTGGGGCTGTGTATGGCGGTGCGGCTGGCAAGCCTGCTGCTGGCCGCCTGAGGTGGCGGCCCCGGGTCAACGGAGGATGAAGCAGTTGTTCTCCTGCCAGACCCGGAAGCCGGTGTCCCGATACAGGCGCAGGGCGTTTTCGTTGTCCGCGTCCACCACCAGCTCCACAACCTCCGTACCGGCCCGGGAGAAGGCCTCCTGAATCAGGTGGTTCAGCACGGCCCGCCCAAAACCCCGCCGCCGGGCCTCCGCCCGGACGCCCACCATCTCCACAACCGCCAGCCTGCCGCCCGGCGTTTTCAGGACGCCGTAGGCGGCAGGTCCCGTTTCCCCGGGGACGGTATAGACGGCCCGCCTTCCGTCCGCCAGGATGTCCCGCCCGGAGGCGTAGGCGTCCGGAAATATCCCGTCGTGGAGGGCGGCAAAGGCCTCCCGCTCCCCGGCCTGGAGAGGACGGGGCTCCGCCGCCAGACGCCGGGGCGGAGTCCACGCCCCCCGCTCCAGCCGGAGGATGTACTCGTTCACCTGCCGCTGGGCCCCCGCCCCCTCCAGGAACCGGCGGCAGGCCCCGTTTTCCGCCGGGAAGAAGAAGGTGCAGGCCGTGTCCGGGCCCAGCCTCTCCCGGACGGCGGCGGTCAGGGCCTGGGCCATGGACTGGTACGCCGCCCCCTGGGCGTCCAGCAGCAGGGAGCAGTCGGCGTTCTTCCGGGCCGGGCCGGGGAGGCAGCTGAGGAGGCCCCGGGGCCGCCCGTCCTCCCAGCAGGCGGCGCTGTAGGCCATTGCCTCCGCGAAATCCCGGCGGATGTCCTCCGCCCGGGCGCAGCAGAAGGTGGACCCGGTCTCCCGCCGGGCGTTGAGCCGCTGGGCCAGCAGGGAGAGTTCCGCCAGCTCACCAGCGGCAAAAGGCCGGATATTCCGCTCCATAGACTTACCTCCATGTGTCAAAATTACACACATTATATCACCAGCGCCGGGGAAACGCAATCCAGCCATTGCATTTTCGCCCATTTCTGCTATACTATCCCCAAGAAAGAGGGAGGTGCAAACCAACTATGCTGACCTTTACCATACCGTGCCTGTTCGGCCTGGAGGGCCTGGTGGGGGACGAGCTCCGCCGGTTGGCGTTTCAGGACGTACAGGTGGAAAACGGCCGGGTCCACTGCCAGGGGACCCTGGCCAGTATCCCCCGGCTGAATATAAACCTGCGCTGCGGGGAGCGGGTCCTCCTCTCCCTGGGGACCTTTCCGGCCCTCAGCTACGAGGCGCTGTTCCAGGGGGTCCTGGCCCTGCCCTGGGAGGAGTTTATCCCCCGGGAGGGGCAGTTCCCCGTGAAGGGCCACGCCCTGGATTCCCAGCTCCACTCCGTGCCGGACTGCCAGAAGATCATCAAGAAGGCGGCGGCCCGCCGCCTGGGCGGGGCCTACGGCCTGAACCAGCTCCCGGAGACCGGGGCCAAGTACCAGATTCAATTTTCCCTCATGAAGGACCAGTGTACCCTGTACCTGGACACCACCGGCCCCGGCCTCCACAAGCGGGGTTACCGGGCGGTGGGGGTGGCGGCCCCCCTGCGGGAGACCCTGGCCGCCGCCATGGTCCTCCTCAGCCGCTTCCGGGGCAAGGACCCCTTCCGGGACCCCTTCTGCGGCTCCGGCACCATCCCCATCGAGGCGGCGCTGATCGCCAAGAACCGCGCCCCGGGCCTGGACCGCTCCTTTGACGCGCAGAAGTGGCAGTGCGTGCCCAGCCAGCTGTGGCTGGAGGCCGCCGGGGAGGCCATGGACAGGGAGTTTACCGGCCCCTAC
>CATIYU010000304.1 GCA_949739085.1 uncultured Eubacteriales bacterium
GAGGGCTCCGGCGGCAGTCCCGCGGCGGCCAGGGCGGCGGCTGTCTCAAAGAGGTCCCCGCCCCGGGCCAGCACGGCTCCCAGTCCCGCCAGCACGAGGCCAAAGGCGTACACCGAGCCCTTGTGGGTGTTAATCCCCCCGGTGGCCTCCAGCATAGCGCACTCCGCCTCCCGGCCAGCCCGCTGGAGCTCCGGCATACAGGCCCGCCGGGTCAGCCCCAGCTCCACTGCCCGGCAGAAGTAGGGGGCCAGGGCCTTGGCGGAGACGTGGAACAGCGGCCGGTCCATGTCCCGGTGCGCACCGCTGTTACGCCGGTCCACCAGCCCCGGCTTGGGGGTCAGGTCCACCTCGGCTGTCAGGGCCTCCACCGCCAGTTCCCCCAGGCGCTCCGCCGCGAACGAGCGCAGCAGGTCCTCCGTGGCCCCCCGGATGGCGTCCAGGCCGTGGGCCCGGCTTCTGGCGCAGGGCCCCACCGGGCCCCCGCAAACCAGACACGTCCGCTGGGTCCCCCTGGAGAGCTTACAGCCATCTGTGCCGATGACGTCCAGGTCGTAGAGCCGCCCCGCCGGGCGCTCCGTCTCCAGGGCCACCGCCAGGGCCTTCAGTTCCTCCGCCGGCTGTTCGCACACCAGAATCGCCTCCAGGCCGGTGGGTCTGTCCGTCAGCTCCTCCAGGAGCACCGCCGGACCCAGCCGCTGCCGCAGCTCCCGCAGTCCCTCCCGGAAGGCGAAGTCCACCAGCGGCCACCGCTTCACCGGCCCGGCGATATTCATGGTCAGCCCCAGCAGCGGCCTCCCCCAGGACGCCAACAGCCTTCTCTGGCTGTCCGCCCGGACCTCTCTGGCGTCCAGCACCTGTTGCAGCGTGATTTCGTCCATAGGGGAAGCCTCCTTTGGCATGTTATTCGCAGCGGACCACGCCCTTCTCCGTCACCAGGTAGTCCATCTTTACATCGTGGCTCTCCACAGGGATGTCCTCCCGCAGCAGGTGGCGGCGGCACAGCAGCATAGCCGGGCACCGGGTCTGGGGCAGGTAGCGGTCGTAGTACCCGCCGCCGTAGCCCAGCCGCCGGCCCTTTTCATTGCCCGTGCAGCAGGGGACGACGGCCAAATCCAGTTCCTCCGGCTCCACCTTGGGACAGCTCAGCTTGGGGGCCAGAATGCCGTATTTCCCGCTGACCAGGTCCCCCATCCCCTCTATGAGCCGGGCCTCCATAACGCCCTTCTCCGTGCACAGGGGCACCGCCACCCGCTTCCCCTCCCGCAGGAGGGCGTGGAGGAGGGCCGTGGTGTCGATCTCCCGCTCCGCGCCCACATAGCAGAGCACTGTCCGGGCCTCCTGGCAGGGGGCGGACTGAACCACCCACCGGCAGATCGCCGCGTCCGCCTCCCGGCAGTACGTGGGGGAGAGGTTTTTAACCTTGGCGGCCACCTCAGCCCGGATTTCCTCTTTGGTCATCTCGCGTCCCCCTTTACTGTTTCTCTGTGCGTTTTGCCGCCAGCCGCTCCGCCTTGGTCCTGGAGAAGGTCTCCAGTTGGGGCACCAGAATCACTGCCGCCACCAGGGCGGTAAAGCCGCCGTTGTAGAGACTGAACCCGCCGTGGATGGGCGGGATGGAAGTAACCAGAATGTAGTGCATCACGCCGCCAATGACGCCCGCCCACCAGCCGTAGACACCGGAGATGGGGGCCAGGCCGCTGGCGAAGCAGAGCCCCACCAGAATGGCCTGGGCGTTCACAGGGAACACCCCGCCTAGCAGCCGGGTGGCCGCGAGGGAGGCGATGACGTAGCCCGCCATAATGGGCCACACGTTGCCCGGATGGGCCCCCGCCGCGCCGAAGCACACCATGCAGAAGACAATGCCCAGCGTCACGCCGTTGAAGGACGCGCCCACGGCGATGTAGTAGGCCACGATCATCAGCCCATACACGCCCACGTTGAGAATGGCCAGCCCCGGGCCGTATTTAGCGGTAAAATCCGCCTTGTGCCCGGTATCCCGGAGGAGGTCCAGATAGCCCTTGAAGCTCTTGCCGTTGAGCCAGAAGCCCGCCAGCGCGCAGAGGGCGAAAAAGACGCCGCAGAAGGTCCAGACAATCTCCGGACGGCTCTCCCCCAGGGTGGCCGCGATCTCCGGCACCGTGTTCCCCAGGGTCTTGTACAGCGCCGCCACCGCGAACAGCCCCAGCAGCACGCCGGGCAGCGCGGCGGAGTAGAGGTCATAGCCCTTGTGGACGCTGGGGGAGTGGGCGGCCATGGCGGGGGTCAGAAAGCCGATGACCATGCCTGCCGCCAGCATCAGCGCCACGCCGCCGGGGGTGACCCCCCGGGGCTCCCCGCTCCCCGGATAGCGCAGCAGCAGCTCGCTGGCCAGGGGGCACAGGGCGGTGGAGAACATGGCGAGGTCCGTATACTTGGCAAAGGACTCCCGCCGGACCAGGGAGTGGACCGCCACGCCCAGGAAAAAGGGCCAGATGTTCAGGAAGTTGATGCCCCAGGCGGAGAACCCCACGGTGAGAAAGTAGGCGGCAATGGTGCTGCCCTTGGCTGCGGCCCCGGGCAGGCAGGCCAGCGCCGTGCAGGCCGCGCCCACCAGCGCCATGTTCAAAAACGCGCCGGACACGCTGCCCACAGCGAAGTAGTCCTTGGTCAGCTGGGCGGGGGAGAGCAAGATTGGGGCCAGCCCCGCCAGCATCTCTCCC
>CATIYU010000305.1 GCA_949739085.1 uncultured Eubacteriales bacterium
AGAGGCCGCCGCTTCCGGTGTCAGCGAACCGTCCAACAAACCGCGCAGTTGGCTCTGGACAGCCTCCTTGACCACCTGATCCACCAGGACCGGCGTATCCATCCGGTCAAACATAGCCTTCAGTCCCATGTCGCTGCCACGAACCCTTACCGCGTTTTCCACCATTTTATCCAGGGACTGGCTATTCACAGGGAAACCGTCATAGAGGTAAACATCCTGCACCTCCGCCGACAGGAGAAGGTCAATAAACTGTCGGGCCAGTTCTTGCTGCTCACTGGCGGATGTGATCCCAACGGACCATTTAGGCGCATAGCTGCCGCCGCCAAAGAGCGGTTCCAGTGCAGAACTGATTTCTCCGCCCGTCTCGCCGTCCTGTCCGGCGGGTATGATGTTCACAGCGTTCTGTCCAGGCAGCTCCTGCGCGTAAAACAATTCTTCGCTGTCGCCCAGGGGCATGACGCTGACCCCCATGAGCTTAAACAGCTCCATTGTGCCGCCGGTCACATCGCCGGCTGCCGTGGAGAGAAAGTCCTCCTGAGAGCGCTGGAGGCGGAGCATAGCGGACAGATATGCTTCCAGCGACGCTTCATTGATTCCCTCCGCTCCCACGAAACCGGCGGAGCAGGTATCGTAGCAGTCCATCAGCATCCCACACTCCCCAAACAGATCGTCCGAGGGGCGTAAAAATGGGAGCTCTCCGGTCTGCTCCGCCTCTACACGGGCCACCAGGTCGTCCAGAGAACGGATGGAGCCGAGGACATCCTTCGCCCCCATCATCACCGGAATGGTAAACCGGCTGGGTACGCCGTAACACCGGCCTTCGTACTCATAGGCGCTGGCCAGATTCGCCATGAACCCATCTTCTGCCAAGGTGCTGACCTGTCCTGTCAAATCAGCCAGCACTCCCTTTTCCATGTAGCTCTTTACAGGCAGGCCGTCCAGAAGAAGGATGTCGGGGCCGTTCCCGTTGAGCAGTTCCGTATTGAGTGTCCGGATCACATCCTCCGCGCCGGCGGAGGAATCGTCGTCCAGCATAATCTGGAATTGAACCCGCACATTGGGATTCTGCCTTTGGAATGTGCCGATGGCCTGCCGGACGGTGCTGTTGTCTGTCAGGCTGAAAACCGTCAGAACCTTGTCCGGCACTGCGGGAATACCAGCATCATACGCATAGCGCATCAGCTGCAAGCCGTTTTCTCCGGAGAGAGCGGCGAAAAAGCCGTCCCCGCCGTCGCTGGTCACGCCCCCGATCATCACGGAATATAGGGAGAGGGAGGTCAGATCGCCGTCCACCAGCCGTTCCCATCCGCTCTCCCCCTGGGTCAGCCGGTAAATGCCTGTGTTGTCGGCCAAATAGAGCCCTGTCTCGTCCATCCCCTGGCAGGAGGAGGCGGACAGATTGTCAAAGGTAACGTTGTGCAGCTGCTCTCCAGAACGAAGATCATAGGCTACGAGCTCATTGCTGCCCATGCCGGGAGCTAAAAATTTGCCGTCATAGACGCCTACACTCCAGTTGTAGCCGATAACAGGGTACTCCGCCAGAAGGGAGGCGTTCGGCCCCCGGTAGTGGGAGACGCCATCGCCGCCAAAGAGAAGCAGGAAATCCCCGCCGGGAAGACTTCGTATCCCCCACACATGCCGGCTGTCTGCCTCCTGCGACAGCTCTGGCACAGGGACGGCTTCCGCCGCTCCATTCACCAGCCGGTAGACCCCCTCCCGCATGTTTTCATCGGAGGCCGCGAGGTAGGTGGTTCCGTCCGCCGCCTCGGAAACGTCCAGGATATCACCGAGGGATTCGGTTCCCGCAACCGGCGTCTGAACCAATTCCCCGCTGTCAGGAGACAGAACACACCGCGTCAAAGCAGTGCCGCCGTCTATGGAAGTATAAAATACCAGATCGCCATCGCCGTTTAAGTACAGTCCCATCACCTGGCCTGCGCCCTCCACGGATGCAAGTTGCTGTTCCACATACCGCCCCATGGTGATTCCCCCGGCATTTACATCACCAGTGCCGCCGCAGCCGGTCATCAGCCCCAGGAGAACCCCCGGAAGCAGTATGACACTGAGGAACCGCTTCACCCTCTTGCCCATCATTTCCTTCATTGTGATTACATCTCCTTTGAGAAAACTTGGCAAACATCGTTGCCGCTTGTCATACTAGCAGATGGAGCCCCGGCAGTTTTGAAGTTTGGGTGCTTCTTTTCTTGAGGAAAAGTGAAGATGTGATGAGTTTTCCGCACCGCAGGAAAATCTCAATATTTCCTCCAGGAAAAAAGTAGAATTCATGGCTTTGATTTGATATACTGTTTTCAAGAAGGGAAAGGAGAGCTCTCTATGCCGAAAGACAAGCTGCTGATCGTCGATGACGAACATGAGATTGCCGATCTGATCTCACTTTATCTGGAAAACGAGGGATTCCAGGTATTCAAATTTTACAAAGCAGTCGATGCGCTCCAGTGTACACAGGCCGAGCACATTGATCTGGCCATTTTGGACGTGATGCTTCCCGACATGAATGGCTTCCAGCTGTGCCAGCAGATTCGGGAGACCCATCATTTTCCAATCATCATGCTGACGGCAAAAGGGGAGGGGATGGATAAGATCACCGGCCTCTCCCTGGGCGCGGACGATTATATGACCAAGCCCTTTCAGCCGCTGGAGCTGGTGGCCCGGGTAAAGGCGCAG
>CATIYU010000306.1 GCA_949739085.1 uncultured Eubacteriales bacterium
CGGCAATCATGCCGTGGGGGGTGGAGGAATTGTAGAGGATGCTGTCGCCCTCCCCCAGAATCTCCGTGTGCTCCCCCACCTGGACCTTCAGCTGGCCGGAGAGGACGATGTCAAACTCCTGGCCCGCGTGGGTGGTGAGGTGGATGGGGCGGTGCTGCTGGGCCTCGCTGTAGTCGTAGGTGACGTAGTAGGGCTCCGCCAGCTTGTTGCGGAAGAAGGGGGCCAGGTTGCTGATCTCGATGCCGGGCTCCTTGGCGGTCTGCTGGCCCTGTCCCTTGCGGGTCACGGTGTAGCCAGCCAAATGGGCGCTGTGTCCCTCCAGCAGGTCCGTGATGCCGATGCCGAAGGCCAGGGCGCACTTGTGGATAAAGGTGAAGGGCAAATCCGCCTTACCGGCCTCGTAGGCGGTGTACTCCATGATGGTGGTGTCAGTCTTCTGCGCCAGTTCAGCCTCGGTAAAGCCGCAGATCTGGCGCATTTCGCGGATGCGGTAGGCCACCTCCAGGAGCTGGGGGTTCATGCGGGTCGTGTCCATAGTGTGTTCCTCCTGCAAGCTGTAGAATGGGGGGCGCAAATCAGAAACCGGGGGACCGTCGGGAAAAGGAAAAAGCCCGTCTCAAAGATAAAACTTTGAGACGAGCCATAATCTGTGTTATGCACCCGCGGTACCACTCAAATTGCGCTCTTACGAGCGCCCCTTCAGGCTCCGGCAAGCCCTATGCACTAACGCGGCAGTCACGGGAGGCGTCTACTTGCGCCGGGGCGGCGCGTTGGGACCTCCAGCTCGGAAGGGATGGGACCTTGGGGCGGCGTGCTGCCAGGCTTCCACCACTGCCCGGCTCTCTGGGAGCAGGAACGCCCCGTCCGTCTTCGTCATCGCTTTTCTGATTCACTTTGGAGTTAGTTTACACCTCCCGGCGGCAGTTGTCAAGATTTTTTCCGGCAGGCGGCAAAAAATCTTGGGAAAAGCATAAGATTTCCTGGCTTTTTCCATAATATACAAAGAGAGTGTTGCCTGAGGCCCGGTTTCCCCTTATAATAAACCAGCGGACATGCCGTCCGACAAATTTCTCCAGGAGGACAAACTATGCTGTTTGAACTGTGGCTTGGCCGGCCCCTCATCCAGGCGGACAACACCTGGGGGCTGCTGGGCGTACTGTGTGTGTCCGTGGCCCTGGCCATCTGGCTGGAGCAGAAGTACCGGTGGGCGTCCCGGGTGTCCGGGTCCGTCATTGCCCTGGTCATCGCCATGGTGATGGCCAACATTGGCGTCATCCCCACCGCCTGCCCCCTCTATGACGACATCATATGGGGGGTCATCGTCCCCATGGGCATTCCCCTGCTGCTGCTCCAGTGCAATCTGCGGAAAATCTGGAGGGATGCCGGGCGGATGCTGGCCATCTTCCTCACCGGCGCGGCGGGCACCGCTGTGGGGGCTTTCCTGGCCTACTCCCTCCTGCGGGGGCCCTACGCCGCCACTGGAGGCGACGTGCGGGAGCTGGCGGCGGTGGCCTCCATGATGACCGGGTCCTATACCGGCGGCAGTGTGAATTTTTCCGCCATGGCCCTCCAGCACGGCCTCAACGGCACCCCCGTCTCCGCCGCCGCCACCGTGGCGGACAACCTGCTCATGGCCCTCTACTTCTTCGTGCTCATCGCCTTCGCGGGGATGCGCTTTTTCCGGGACCACTTCCGTCATCCCCACATCGACGCTGTGGAGAGCGGCCCGGCGGACAGGACCCAGGCCGCGGCCTTCTGGGGCCGCAAGGACATCTCCCTGAAGGACATCGCGGCCAATCTGGCCTACGCCGTGGTGGTCGTCTGGGCCGCGAACCTTATCGCGGGCGTGTTCAGTCCCCTGGCCCTGGAGGGCGTGGCGGGGAGCTTCCAGGAGGGGCTTGCCGACTTTGTGGGCAAGTTCTTCGGCAGCCAGTATGTCTGGATCACCACCATCTCTGTCGCCACCGCCACTTTTGCGGACAAGCAGGTGGAGCGGGTCCACGGCTCCCAGGAGATCGGGACCTACCTCATCTACCTCTTTCTCTTTGTCATCGGCGTGCCCGCCAACATCTACACGGTGCTCACCGAGGCCCCCCTGTTCCTGGCCCTCACCTTCATCATGGTGGTGGTCAACATGCTCTTCTGCTTTGCCGGGGCAAAGCTGATGAAATTTGACCTGGAGGAGGCGGTTATCGCCTCCAACGCCAACATCGGCGGTCCCACTACCGCCGCCGGTATGGCCATCTCCCAGGGCTGGTCCAAGCTGGTGGGCCCCGCCATGCTGGTGGGCGTGCTGGGCTACGTAATCGGCAACTACGCCGGCACGGTGGTGGGCATCGCCCTGGGGGCGTAGGGACAGGTCACAGCCTCCGCAGGGCCTCCAGGGCGGCGGGGGTGTCCACATCCTCCAGCTCCCGGGCCGGGACCTCCAGCAGCAGCAGTTCTCCAGGGTGGCGCCCGATCACCTGGCCGCCTCCCCGGTCCCCCCGCAAGTC
>CATIYU010000307.1 GCA_949739085.1 uncultured Eubacteriales bacterium
ATGCGTAGGAGGCGATTTGATGTTGACATTTGAGAAAGTGCTTGCGGTTTTCGCTGATTACCTTCAGCATGATCCACTCTATGAAGTCGTACTCACCAGTCATGGATATACGCTGATGGGCTGGGAACCGAGGCGGAATCAGTGGTATTCCGCTGAAATTATGGAGACGCCGGAAATTCTCTTGGACACGCTTCTCTGTAAATACGCCGAATATCTGGAAGAACAGTTGACCGACAGCGAACGGGATTTGACAGCGAGGGAACAGGCCGAGATTGAAGTAAAGTGCAGTAATCTCAAAGCAGAGTGCCACAGGCACTAATCCAAGCGAGAAGGGGAGAACGCGGCTTATGCGTCCTCCCCTTCTTCCATTTTGATTATTCCGCCAATGGTGGCCTCAATGATGAACAAGTATTCTCTTTGCTTTATCGTTCACATTTGCTCCCTTGTATTATTCGAGCATCGGAAATATAATATAAGGGTGGAGGTGTAGCTATATGGACTACATGACATTGAAAGAAGCAAGTGAGAAGTGGGGCGTAACCCCCCGTAGGATCAATTATTATTGTGCTGAACAACGTATCCCCGGCGCAATAAAAATGGCCACAGTCTGGCTCATTCCAAAAGACGCCAAAAAACCGGAGGATAAGCGATTCAAGCCAAAAGGAGAAAAACACGATGAATAAGATACTAATTATCGAGGATGAAAAGCTGATACGGGAAGAACTGGAAACTTTATTGTCCAATGCTGGATTTGAAGTTTCGTATGTATCAAATTTTGAAAACACATTGGCACAGATCAAAGCAGAATCTCCTGATTTGATTCTGCTGGACATAACCCTGCCTGGACAAAACGGGTATAGTTTATGCGCCTCAGTACGTCAATTCTCTGATGTGCCTATCTTATTCATCACAGGCCGCAACACCGCAATGGATGAATTGCAGGCATTGACATTGGGTGGGGACGACTTTATCTCAAAGCCGTATAATATTCCAATACTGCTGGCAAGAATCAACGCACTGTTGAAAAGAGGACAAGCTGCAAGGCAATCCAATTATCTGGAATACAACGGAATAACGCTCAATTTAGTTGCGGGAACGCTGGCAGCAGACGGGCAAGAAATTGAACTGACAAAGACTGAATTGAAGATTATCTACTACCTCTTTGAGCATCCCGGCGAGATCGTTCCCCGACTGGATTTAGTAGAATATCTTTGGGACAACGAGATTCACATAGATGATAACACGCTCAGTGTCAATATCATGCGGATTCGGGAAAAACTGCGCTCACTCGGAACGGGCGAGTTGATACAGACCAAACGTGGAATGGGGTACAGAGTATGAGTTTTTCCAGATACTTAAGCGACAAAAAGACCGTGCTGTTGGCCTGTTTTGCCGGAGGCTTGTTTTTCTCCATGCTTTTATGGCTGTTCGGTCTGGAAATCGGGGAAATTTTTCTGCTATGGCTCTGTTTTATCTTTATGGCCGGGGGCTTACTGTTATGGAATTACTTGGGCCAGCATAGATGTCTCCAGCATTTAAGCTCTGTGATGGATGCTTTAGACCAAAAGTATTTATTTGCGGAGATTACGGACATTCCAAAATCAGAGTTGGAAAGGACATACTTTGAACTAATGAAAATCGCTCTGAAGGCCATGACGGATGAAGTGTCCCAATCTAACCGGCTCAACCGGGAATATCGGGAATTTATAGAACAATGGATACATGAAATGAAAGTCCCAATCACTGGAATCCAACTGCTTTGTGAAAACAATAAATC
>CATIYU010000308.1 GCA_949739085.1 uncultured Eubacteriales bacterium
CAGCACCAGCATCACCAGGGCCAGCCGCCACTGGATGGTAAACATGATGGCAACAGCCCCCACCACCGTCACGCCGGAGATAAAGACGTCCTCCGGGCCGTGGTGGGCCAGCTCCGTGATGTCGAAGAGCTCCGCCGTCATCCGGCTCATGAGGTGGCCGGTGCGGTTTTTGTCGTAGAAGCCGAAGGAGAGGGTTTGCAGGTGGCTGAAGAGGTCCCGGCGGATATCCGCCTCCACCAGCACGCCGAAGGTGTGGCCCCAGTAGCAGACCACGTACTGCAGCCCGGACCGCAGCAGGTATGCCGCCAGCAGAAGGGCCACCACCACAAAAAAGGCCCGGTACTGGCTCTCCGGAATCAGCTCATAGAGGCACATCCGGGAGACGTAAGGAAAGGCCAGGTCGATGAGGGAGATGAGCAGCGCGCAGGCCATGTCCAGGCCGAAGAGGTCCAGGTGGGGCCGGAAATAGCTGAGGAAAATGCGCAGAAGGCTCTGGTTCTGGAAATCTCGTTTCTTCATGTCGTTCCTCCGTACCAATTCTCTTGTTGCCCTTCATTGTAACATATCCTCTTTTATGATGCAACGGACTATTTCTTTAATTTTTCCCCTTCCGGCCCCCGGAGCCGCCCCCCGCAATTCTTTTTTGTAATGTAATTGTTATATTATATCCCTTGACTTCCCCCGCCAATTCTTTATAATAGAGTGCCGTATATAAAATTTTCCTGGCCGTACGTGGGGAAGGTGTTTGAGTTGCCGCCAGCCTTGCGTCCCGCCGGGGCAAGTAGGAGGGACAGTATGGTCTTCGGCAAACACATTAACAAGTACTATTTGAAGTATGCCGGCTGGCTGATTTTGGGCCTGGCCGCGCTGATCCTTGTGGACTACATGCAGTTGTTAGTCCCCAACCTCTACCAGATGGTCATCAACGGCGTCAACGAGGGGTCCGTCCTGGTGGACGGCGCGGTGGTCCCCTTTGACATGGATTTCCTTCTGGACCGGATCTGCATGCCCATGGTGTGGATTATCCTGGCAATGGTGTTTGGGCGGTTCCTGTGGCGGGTGTGCATCTTCGGCGCGGCCATCAAGGTGGAGACCGGCCTGCGCAACGAGATGTTCGACCACGCCAAGGACCTCTCCCGGCAGTTCTATCAGGAGAACAAGGTGGGCGGGCTCATGAGCCTTTTCACCAACGATCTGGAGACCGTGCAGGACTGCTACGGCTCCGGGTTCCTGATGTTCTTCGACGCCCTTTTCCTGGGCGTCCTCTCCGTCCTCAAGATGTGGAAGATGGACCCGCTCATGACCGGCCTCTCCATGATCCCCATGGCCCTGCTGCTGGCCTCCAGCATGGGGGTGGGCCAGTACATGAGCAAGAAATGGGACATCCGCCAGGAGGCGTTCTCCAAGCTCAGCGACTTCTCTCAGGAGAGCTTCTCCGGCGTGGCGGTCATCAAGGCATTTGTCAAGGAGGCCCGGGAGCTCATGGCCTTCAAGGAGCTCAACCGGGAGAACGAGAAGGCCAATGTGGACTTTACCCGCTCCGCCGTGCTGCTGCGGATTCTGGTGATGCTGTTCGTGGAGTCCGTCATCTGCATCATTCTGGGTTACGGCGGATATTTGGTCTACCTGGGCACCTTTAACGCCGGCCAGCTCATGGAGTTCATTGGCTACTTTAACGCCATCGTCTGGCCCATTATGGCGATCTCTGAGCTCATCGACATGACCAGCCGGGGCAAGGCGTCCCTCAAGCGCATCAGCAGCCTGCTGGACGCGGAGCAGGATGTGGCGGACCGGCCGGGCGTTCAGGAGCTGGGCCCTGTAAAGGGGAACATTGAGTTCCGGAACCTGACCTTCCGCTACCCCGACGGGGAGTACGACGCCCTGGAGAACGTGTCCTTCACTATCAAGGCCGGAGAGAACGTGGGGCTTGTGGGCCGCACCGGCGCGGGCAAGACCACTGTAGTGGACCTGCTGCTGCGCACCTGCAACGTGCCCGACGGCACCGTCTTCCTGGACGGCCGCGACGTCAACGGCGTTCCCATCCGGGATGTGCGGCAGGCCGTGGCCTACGTGCCCCAGGATAACTTCCTCTTCAGCGACACCATCGCCAGGAACATCGGCTTCACTACCACCGCGCCCGACGCCGGCGCCGTGGCCGCGGCCGCAGCTCTGGCGGATGTGGACAGCGACATCCGGGGCTTCAGCGAGGGCTACGGCACCATCTTGGGCGAGCGGGGCGTCACGGTCTCCGGCGGCCAGAAGCAGCGTATCTCCATCGCCCGGGCCCTGATGAAGGACGCCCCCATCCTTATTCTCGACGACTCCGTGTCCGCTGTGGACACCAAGACCGAACGGGCCATCCTGGAGAACCTGCGCACCACCCGGGCGGGCCGTACCACCATCCTTATCGCTCACCGCATTTCCACCATTGAGCAGATGGACCGCATCATCTTTATCGACGACGGCAAAATCGCCGCCACAGGCCGCCACAACGAGCTCTACGCCACCTGCGGGGCGTACCGGCACATGGTGGACCTGCAAAAATTGGAGGAGGAGAGTGAACGCCACAATGCATGAGTATTTGCCTGTCCTGATTGTGGGCGCGATTATCGGCGTATTTACCGTCGCGTTCATCGCCGCCTACATGGGCGTGAAAAACAAGAAGGAGGCTCTGGGCTTTGACCGGCACATCCCCGACGGGGAGATTATCCGCCGGCTGATGATCTACGCCCTGCCCTATGGCCGGGAGTTCCTGGCCGTGCTGGTGATTATGCTGGCCTCCATCGCCTACGACCTGGCCTCGCCGCTGATTGTGGGTAAGATCGAGGAGCTTATCAAGGACCGCTTCGAACCCAGCGCCCTGTTCCGGTGGGTGGCGGTCTACGCCGGAATTCTCATTGTGTCCATGGTCTGCACCTACTTGCAGTCCATTATCCTGCAAAAGACGGGGCAGAAGATTCTCTCCGCCCTGCGGCAGGACCTCTTTACCCACATTGAGAGTCTCTCCCACAACCAGCTGAACAAGATTCCTGTGGGCAAGCTGGTCACCCGCGTGGCCAACGACACCAACGCCATCTCCATGATGTTCACCAACATCCTGGTAAACATGGCCAAAAACGCCTTTATTGTGGTGGGCGTGCTGGTGGCCATGCTGATGCTCAACTACGCCCTAACCCTGATGGTTCTCTGTTTCGTACCCTTCCTGGTGCTCTTCACCGTCATTTTCCGCAAGTTTACCCGGAAGGTCTACCGGGTGGTGAAGGACCGCACCACGGATATCAACACCTACCTCTCCGAGAACCTCTCCGGCATCAAGATCACCCAGATCTTCAACCAGGAGCAGCGGAAGATGGAGGAGTTTCTGGACAAGAGCAGCCGCCTGAAAAAGGCCAAGCAGGACCAGATTTTCGTTTTCAGTATCTTCCGGCCCATGGTGTACATGCTCTACATCTCCTCTGTGCTCTGCCTTCTGTACCTGGGGGGCAAGGGCTACATCCGGGACACCGTGTTCATGGGCCAGACCATGACCAGCGCCACCATCGTCTCCTTCTACCTCTATATCTCCAAGTTCTTCAACCCCATCCAGACCCTGGCGGAGCAGTTCAATCAGCTCCAGTCCGCCTTCGCCTCTGCGGAGAAGATCTTTACCGTCTTCGACATGGAGCCGGAGATCGTGGACGAAGCCGACGCCATTGATCTGGACGAGATCCGGGGGGAGATCGAGTTCCAGGACGTCTGGTTCGCCTACGTGCCCGGGGAGTGGGTGCTCAAGGGCGTATCCTTCCACGTGAGCCCCAAGCAGACCGTAGCCTTTGTGGGCTCTACCGGGTCCGGCAAAACTACCATTTTGTCCCTGATCTGCCGGAACTACGACATCCAGAAGGGCCGCATCCTCATTGACGGCGTAGACATCAAGCACATTAAGATCTCCTCCCTGCGCAGGCACTTCGGCCAGATGCTCCAGGACGTGTTCCTCTTCTCCGGCACCATCCGGGGGAACATCGTGCTGCGGGAGGACACGTTCACAGACGAGCAGATCTGGAACGCCTGCCGTTACGTCAACGCGGATTCCTTCATCAACAAGTTTGAGAGCGGTCTGGACGAACCCGTCCGGGAGCGGGGCAGCAACTTCTCCGCCGGGCAGCGGCAGCTTCTCAGCTTCGCCCGCACCATTATCCACCAGCCGGAGGTAATGATCCTGGACGAGGCCACCGCCAACATCGACACCGAGACGGAGATCCTAATTCAGGACTCCCTGGAGAAGATGAAGAGCATCGGCACCATGCTGATTGTGGCCCACCGGCTGAGCACCATCCAGCACGCGGACAACATCATCGTCCTCTCCCACGGCGAAATTCTGGAGCAGGGCACCCACCAGGAGCTCCTGCACAAGAAGGGCCGGTACTACCAGCTCTATACCCTGCAATACAGCAAGCAGCAGCTCCAGGAGAAGGGCGCGTAATCAATCAGAAAACGGGGCCTCCGCATGGCGGAGGCCCCTCGTTTTTTCTCTCTTACAAGCGCTTACTTGCCCAGCTTCGCCCGCAGGGCCGCGCCCATCTCCTCGTAGCCGGGCTTACCCAGCAGGGCGAACATGTTTTTCTTGTACGCCTCCACGCCGGGCTGGTCGAAGGGGTTCACCCCCAGCAGATAGCCGGAGAGGCCGCAGGCGTACTCAAAGAAATAGATGAGCTCGCCCAGGGTGTGAGCGTTGAGCGCATCCGTGCGGATAATCAGGTTGGGCACGCCGCCTTCCACATGGGCCAGCAGAGTGCCGTCCATGGCCTGGGTGGCGATGAAGTCCATGTCCTTGCCCGCCAGGAAGTTCAGGCCGTCGCCGTCTGCCTCGTCCCGGGGGACGCACAGCTGCGAGGCGCTCTTCCCAAAGCGGATCACGGTCTCAAACATGGTCCGCTCCCCCTCCTGGAGGTACTGGCCCATGGAGTGGAGGTCCGCTGTAAACTCCACGCTGGCGGGGAAGAGGCCCTTGCCCTCCTTGCCCTCGCTCTCGCCGTAGAGCTGTTTCCACCACTCGGTAAAGAACCGGACCCGGGGCTCGTAGGCCGCCAGGACCTCGATTTTCTTGCCCTGGCTGTATAGATCGCTGCGGGCGGCGGCGTACTGCCAGGCGGGGTTGGCGGCCAGGTCCGCCTTCCGGCAGGTCTCCATCATCTCCGCCGCGCCGCCCATGAGCTGGTTCAGGTCCACCCCGGCCACGGCGATGGGCAGCAGGCCCCCGGCGGTGAGGACGCTGTAGCGCCCGCCCACGTCGTCGGGCACCACGAACGTCTCGTAGCCCTCGGCGTCCGCCAGGGACTTCAGGGCCCCACGGGCCTTATCGGTGGTGGCGTAGATGCGCTTGGCCGCGCCCTCCTTGCCGTACTTCTTCTCCAGCAGGCCCTTGAAGAACCGGAAAGCCACGGCGGGCTCGGTGGTGGTGCCGGACTTAGAGATGACGTTGACGGAGAAGTCGTCGCCGCCAATGAGGTCAATGATCTCCTGCAAGCTGTCGCCAGAGAGGCCGTTGCCGGAGAAGTAGATGTTGGGGGTATCCTTCTTTTTCAGGTTGTAGTTGTTGGAGCAGAGCATCTCAATGGCGGCCCGGGCGCCCAGATAGCTGCCGCCGATGCCGATGACCACCAGGGCCTTGCTGTCGGACTGGATCCTCTTCGCCGCGGCCTGGATGCGCTGATACTCCTCCTTGTCATAGTCCCGGGGCAGGTTCACCCAGCCCACGAAGTCGTTCCCCCGGCCGCTGGCCTCCTGGAGCCAGGTTTGGGCCTGCTGGAGGCCCTGGGTATATTTCTCGGTTTGGACGCCTGCGCTGGCCAGATCAATGTGAAGCATGGAAATCTCCTCCTTAAAATAGTACAGAGTGGAAAGGTCTTCTGCTGTCAGGGTATAATTTCCCCATCAGAGGTGGGGGAACTCACCGCTGCCATGTTTTGCGGCCTCCGCCGGGACAAAAGAGCTTCATGCCAGCAGCTCGCCGGCGATTTTCTCCATAGCGGCCACGTCCGCTTCCTTCACCGCCCCCTGGATGGTGTGGACGCTCTCGCAGATGGTGATGTTCTTCATGGCCTCCAGATAGCTCCGCATACACTTAGCGGCGGCGGGGGCCCGGGAGCCGTTCTCAATGAGGGCCACCCGGCGGTTCCGGTAGGTCTTGTCCCGCAGGTGGGCCATAAAGTGGTCCATGGCCGGGAAGAGGCCACCGTCGTAGGTGGCGCTCATGGCCACCAGCCTGCCGTAGCGGAAAGCCGCCTCCACCGCCTCGGCCTGGTCCTCCCGGCAGAGGTCGATGAGCTCCACCTTAGGGCACCCCTTCTCCGCCAGGATGTCCGCCATCTTTCTGGCGGCCTGGGCGGTGTTTCCGTGGATGGAGGCAAAGGCTACCACCGCGCCGTCAGTCTCCGGCTCATAGCTGCTCCAAAGACTGTACTTGTCCAGATAGTAGCCCAAATCCTCCTTCAGCACCGGGCCGTGGAGGGGGCAGATGGTCTGGATGTCCAGCCCCGCCGCCTTTTTCAGCAGGGCCTGGACCTGTGCGCCGTACTTGCCCACGATGTTGAAGTAGTAGCGCCGGGCCTCGCACAGCCAGGGCTCGTCCGTGCCCAGCGCACCAAACTTGCCAAAGCCGTCGGCGGAGAAGAGCACCTTCTCGCTGGATTCATAGCTTACCATGACCTCCGGCCAGTGGACCATGGGGGCCATGACAAAGTTGAGGGTGTGCTCTCCCAGGCTGAGGGTATCCCCCTCCTTCACGGTGAGGGAGCGGGCGGCATAGTCCCCGGGGAAGAACTTTTGCAGCATGGAGAAGGTCTTGGCGTTGCCCACCAGCACCATCTCCGGATATTTTTCCGCCAGCACGCCGGTGCTGCCCGCGTGGTCCGGCTCCAGGTGTTGGATCACCAGATAGTCCGGCTTGCGGCCCGCCAGAACCCGTTCCAGGTTCTCCAGCCACTCCGCTGTGCCCCGCTTGTCCACGGTGTCCATCACGGCCACCTTTTCGTCCAGAATCACGTAGGAGTTGTAGGAGACCCCGTTGGGCACCAGATACTGGCTCTCAAAGAGGTCAATGGTAGTGTCGTTGACGCCTATATACCGAATGGCGTCGGAAATAACAATGTCATTCATTGGTCTTGTATCCTTTCTTCCCTGCGCCGGAAAGGGAATATCTCCGGGCGTCCGGCAATTTCTCCCTTATTATAATGAGCGGGAGGGGCGTTGTCAATCATTGCTTTTCCCGTCCTCAGGGCCGGAGAGAAGTTCCCCCAGCAGCACTCCGTTTTCCACGCCAACCACCCTGGTGGACGCCACCCGGTTGTGGAGGTTTTCTCCCCGGACGGCCGTCTCCATGTAGTTGGGGGCGTGCCCCCGGAACCGGCCCTGGGGATCCCTCTGCTCGTAGAGGACGCCGTAGACCTCCCCCACGCAGCCTTGCAGGTAGGACGCACGCAGCTCCTCCGCCAGGACGGCGGCCCGGGCGGCCCGGTCCTCCTTCACCGGACCCGGCACCTGCTCCAGCGCCGCCGCCGGGGTGCCGGAGCGGATGGAGTAGGGGAAGATATGCATTCCGGCAAAGGCGCAGCCCCGGACAAAGTCCAAGGTAGCGGCAAATTCCGCCTCCGTCTCCCCGGGAAAGCCCACAATCAGGTCCGTGGTGAGGGCGGGCCGGTGGAAATGCCGGTTCAGCAGGTCCACGCTCTCCCGGTACCGCCTGGTATCGTACTTCCGGTTCATCCGCCGTAGGGTGGCGTCGCAGCCGGACTGCAAGGAGAGGTGGAAGTGGGGGCAGAGGTTGGGCAGGACCGCCGCCCGGCGGCAGAAGTCCTCTGTGACGGTTCTGGGCTCCAGGGAGCCCAACCGGACCCGCAGTCCCTCCCGGCAGACCGCCTCCACCAAGTCAATGAGGCTGGCGCCGCTCCCCAGGTCCGTGCCCCAGGAGGATATCTCGATGCCCGTCACCACCACTTCCCGGTAGCCCTCCTCCCGCAGGCGGCGGACCTCCGCCGCGGCGGCGGAGAGGGGCAGGGAGCGGACCGGACCCCGGGCGTAGGGGATGACGCAGTAGGCGCAGAAGTTGGCGCAGCCGTCCTCCACCTTCAGCATGGCCCGGGTGCGCCCGGCCAGCCCCCCGGCGGGGAGGGGCTCAAAGGTCCGGCGGCGAAGGGCCTCGTCCAGGGCCTCCATCGGCTCCCTCTCCCGGACGGCGCTCTCCAGCAGGTCCAGAAATTTCATCCGGTCCCCGGTGCCGGAGAGGAGGTCCACATCCAGCTGCCGCACCTCCTCCGGCTTGGTCTGGGCGTAGCAGCCGCAGACAGCCACCACCGCGCCTGGCGCCCGCTTCCGCGCCCGCCGGATCGCCTGCCGGGATTTCTTGTCCCCTACCGCCGTGACGGTGCAGGTGTTGATGATATAGGCGTCCGCCGGGCCCTCGAAGGGGACCAGGGCATGGCCCCGGGCAGCGAGTTCCCGTTCCATGGCCGCCGTCTCATACTGGTTCACCTTGCAGCCCAAGGTGTAGATTGCGATATCCATTTCTGTTACTCCGCGCCTTCATAGCTGTATTCCACGATCTGCCCGTTGGATGGGTGGGGAACTCCCAGCGCGTACTCCATCACAGTCCCGTGGCAGCACACAATGACGCGGCGGTACCCCCTGTACTGGTCCAGCACGCCGAAAACCCGCTCCCGCATCCGCGCCGCAGACTCCCACTCCCTTCCCTCCGGAGGGACGCCCCGGCTGTCCGTCAGCTCCTGGTAGCGCCGGTTGGCCTCCTCCTGGGGCAGGAACTGGTAGCCTACCCCGTCCGCCAGCCACTCGTGGAGGTCTGTCTCTACCCGGATCTCCAGCCCCAGCGCCCTGGAGAGGATCGCAGCCGAGTGGAGCGTCCTCCCGAAGGGGGAGGTAATAATAAGCTCCGCGTCCTTCAGCCGCCAGTCCCGGGCAGCGGCCTCCATCTGCTTCTTCCCCAGGGGGGAGAGGGTCAGCATGTTGCAGCCCTGGCCCTGATAAATTTTCGTGTTGGCTTCCAGGAAATCCGCCTGGCCGTGGCGGATAAAATAAAATACAGGCATGTTTATCCCCTTGCGCTTTCCTATGAATTATGATATCATAAAAAATTAGTTTGCTGTTTATAGGCCGGTCCAGACGCCCTTGTCCGGAATCCTCGCGCCCTCAGCGCGGAAACTCCAGAGCACCCATAAGGCCGGTTTCCTCCCCCTGTTTTTTATATCCTTACTTCTCATTATAATATACATTTTCCCCCCTGACAAGCAGGAGTTTTTCATAAGGAGAGCGCCTATGCACTACTTAGACCACGCCGCCACCACGCCGGTTCCCCGGGAGGTGGCAGAAACTATGGTCCAGGTCCTTACCGGGAATTACGGCAACCCCTCCGCCCAGTATCCCCTGGGGCGGGAGGCCCGGGCCCTGGTGGACCGGTGCCGCCGGACCGTTGCCGGAGCTCTGGGATGCCGGCCGGAGCAGTTTATCTTCACCTCCTGCGGCACGGAGGGGGACAACTGGGCCATCCGCGCCGCCCTCCACCAGAACCGGCGGGTGGGACGGCACATCGTCACCACCGCCGTGGAGCACAGCGCGGTGCTGCAATGCCTGAAGCGGCTGGAGCAGGATGGGTACAGCGTCACCTATGTGAAGCCGGACAGCGCGGGCCGGATCTCCGCTGGACAGATTGCCGCCGCCCTGCGGGAGGACACCGCCCTTGTCAGCGTGATGCTGGTGAACAACGAGACCGGCGCGCGCTTCCCAGTGGAGGAGACCGCCGCCCTGCTGCGGGACCGGCCCGCCCTGCTGCACACAGACGCGGTTCAGGGTTTTTTGAAGGTCCCTTTTACCGTGGGAGAGCTGGGAGCGGACTATGTAACCATCTCCGCCCACAAAACTGGCGGGCCCAAGGGTATTGGCGGGCAGTATGTGGGCGGCCGGGCGAAAAATCCGCTGCCCCTGCTGTACGGCGGCGGACAGGAGGCGGGCCTGCGGCCCGGCACCGAGGCCACCGCCCAGATGGCCGGGTTCGCCAGGGCGGTGGAACTGCGGCTGGAACGGCGTGAGGAGATTGCCCGGCATCTGGCGGCGCTGCGGGCCTACGCCGTGGAGCGGCTCTCGGCAATTGAGGGGCTGGTTTTTGTGGGAAAGGGGGACGCGCCCCATATTCTCTCCCTCTCCCTGCCGGGCTACCCCAGTCAGAACATTGTAAACGAGCTGGGAGAGCAGGGCGTCTGCATCTCCGCCGGGTCGGCTTGCCACCGGGGAAAGTCCAGCCACGTGCTGGCCGCCATGGGACTGGACAAGCGGACCGCCGCCGGAACCGTGCGGGTGAGCTTCGGCCCGGAGACCATCCGGGAGGATATTGACGCCCTGGCGGCGGCCCTGGCGGAGCACAGGCGGAAACGCTTTCCCATGCTGTAGCGGCGTTCCCCTTTTCCCCATTCACAGAGAAGAGACCAACTATCACAAAGGAGGCACACCATGTTTGGCGCACTACGCCGGGAACCCGGCTTCTACAAAAGGCTCTGGGCGCTGGCCCTGCCGATCATCCTGCAAAACCTTATCACCACGTCCCTGGGGTTCGCGGACACCTTCATGGTTGGCCTGCTGGGGAATGCGGAGATGGCGGCGGTCACCGCCGCAAACGTGCCGGTTTTCATTATCCAGCTGGCTATTTTCGGCTTCCAGAGCGGCATGGCCGTGCTGGTGAGCCAGTACTGGGGCCGGGGGGACACGGACAACATCAACCGCTGCCTGGGGGTTGCGCTGTACGCCGTCACCGGCTTTTCCACCCTGCTGGCGCTGGCCACCTTCTTCTTCCCAGCTCAGGTGCTGGGGCTCATTACGCCCAACGAGGACCTCATCCGGCTGGGCACCTCCTACATTCAAATTGTGGGGTTTTCCTATATTTTTAACGGCATCAGCAGTATCTACTCCGGCATCCAGCGCAGTACGGAACATCCTTCCTTCGGCATGGCGCTGTTTGCCGTATCCATGTGCGTGAACACCTTCCTGAACTATGTCCTCATCTTTGGCAAGTTCGGCGCCCCCGCCATGGGCGTCACCGGCGCGGCGGTGGCTACCCTCGCCTCCCGGGTAGTGGAATTCGTGGTGGCGGCGGTATACGCTTTCACCTGCAAGCGGCTCCCCCTGCGGCCCGGGTGTGTGCTGCGGCCGGGGAAACGGATTCTCGGGCGGTTTCTCAAGTACTCCACCCCTGTGGTCTGCAACGAGACCCTCTGGAGCACCGGCACCTCCCTGCTGACGGTCATCATGGGCCACATGTCCAACAGCCAGGACATGCTGGCAGCCTACGCCCTGGTGGGCAATATTGACAAGCTCTCCACCGTGGTCTGCTTCGGCCTTGCGGCCTCAGCGGCGGTGGTGGTGGGCAAGGAGATCGGCGAGGGGCGGGACCGGGAGCGCATCTACTCCGTCAGCTGGACGCTGCTGCTAGCGTCGCTGCTGGTAGGCTGCGTGGTGATGGCGCTGCTACTGATTTTGCTGCCCGTCTTTTTCCGGCCCGTGCTGTTCCCGCTGTTCAAGTTGAGCGAGGGCGCGGCCTACGCCGCCACCTGCATGAACCTGCTGTACGCTCTGGCCATGCCCTCCCGGGCCTTCGACGTGACCAACATCACCGGCGTGCTCCGTGCCGGCGGCGACGGCCGGACGGCGGCCGTCATCGACGTGGCCCCCCTGTGGCTGGTAACCATCCCGCTGATGGCCCTAGCGGCGCTGGTGTTCAGGGCCCCGGTGCTGATGGTGTGCCTATGTATGCAGACGGAAACCCTCTGTAAATTCCCCCTGGGATTCATCCGCTTCCGGAGCAAGAAGTGGATCAACGACATCACCCGGGAGGGAGAATAAAAAAGCTGCCCCCGCCCCTCTCTAGCAGGGCGGGGACAGCTTTTTTACTTGCCAGCCTGGGTCTCGCAGTAGCGGCAGCGGTATACCCGGTTGGCCCGGTCCGTCAGCTTGAACACCTGAGGCAGCTCCTGCTCCACGGAGGTGATGCACCGGGGGTTTTTGCACCGGATGACCCCCGTGATGGTCTCGGGCAGCTTGAGGAGACGCTTCTCCACCCGCTCCCCGTCTTTGATGATATTTACGGTGATGTTGGGGCCCACGTAGCCGATAATATCCCAGTCCAGGTCCAGATCCCGGTCAATTTTGATGATGTCCTTGCGGCCCAGCTTGCCGCTGACCACGTTTTTGAGGATCGCTACCGAGCAGTCCAGCTTGCCCAGGCCCAAAATCTGATAGAGCTCCATGGCCTTCCCGGCGGCGATGTGGTCGATCACAATGCCGTTTTTAATCGCGTCAATAACCATCGTCTTTTCCTCCCTTTACGCAATGTCCAGCAGCTTCATGATGAGGGCCATGCGGATAAACCGGCCGTAGCGGACCTGCCGGAAGTAGGCGGCCCGGGGGTCGTTGTCCACGGCCACAGAGATCTCGTTGACGCGGGGCAGGGGGTGGAGGATGCTCAGGTCCTTCTTGGCGTTCACCAGCTTCTCTGGGGTGAGAATATAGCTGTCCTTCAGGCGCAGGTAGTCCTCCTCATTGAAGAACCGCTCCCGCTGGACCCGGGTCATATAGAGAATGTCCAGCTCCGGCATGACAGACTCCAGGTCCGTGGTCTGGACATACTCAATGTTGTTCCGGGCCAGGACCTCCTTCTTCACGTAGCTGGGCAGCTTCAGCTCCTCCGGGGACACCAGGACGATCCGGGTCCCCTCATAGCGGCTCATGGCGCTGATGAGGGAGTGAACTGTGCGGCCAAATTTCAAATCCCCGCAGAAGCCCACGGTAAGATTTTCAAACCGGCCCTTCTCATGGTGGA
>CATIYU010000309.1 GCA_949739085.1 uncultured Eubacteriales bacterium
TCCGCAGCCGCTGCAAATCCAGGGCTACCCGCCGCTGGCCGAAGGCGCGCATGGCCTCCTCCAGCCGCTGGCGCAGGGAGCCCCCGGAGATGGCGGTGCAGATGAGAACCTGGGCCTGAGGCACCTTGTGTCCGTAGGGCTCAGGGACGAAGAGCTGCTTGCCGTTGCGGGAGAGCACCCGGCTGAGGGCCTCCAGAAAGGCGGCGCGGCCGGAGCTGGGGGGCCACTCGGAGTCCGCCAGCACGCCGCCGAAATTCCGGTTGGCGCACTCCCGCCACACGTCCCGGCACAGCGCCTGCACGTCCCCGATAACCCCGCAGTCCTGGTCGCCCAGTGCCATGAGCCCGCCCTGGGTGCGGGCCAGCAGGTTCTGGCGGGTCAGGCGTCCTTCGGGCCCCACCCGGTAGGCCACGTGGGCCACCTGGCCGGTGTAGGTCAGGGCCTCCCGAAGCTGGGCGGGCGCGACAGCTAAATAGATCTGCACAGTCAGTTCCCCCTTGTGGAATCCCCAAAGTCGTGGTATACTAGCCCCATATTATGCGGTCAAGGAGGGCGCTATGCCATTTTCCCTTATCCCGGACCGGATCTTTGACCGGTACACGGACCTCACCCCCGCCCTGCTCCGTGAGCTGGGCGTTCAGCTGTTGCTGTGCGACCTGGACTATACCCTGGCCCCCCGTTCCGTCCCTGAGCCGGACGGGACTCTCCGCCAATGGCTGGCGGACTGCCGCGCCGGAGGAATCACCGTGATGATCCTCTCCAACAACCGCTCCACCCGCCGGGTGGAGGCGTTTTGCGGAGACCTGGGCATCCGGTACGTGGGCCACGCGGGCAAGCCAGGGGTCCGGGGGTACCAGGAGGCCATGGCCATGGCTGGCGTGCCCGCCGGGCGCACCGCCATGCTGGGCGACAAGCTGCTCACCGATGTGCTGGGAGCTAGACGCAGCGGCGTTCTGGCGCTGATGGTGGAGCCGCTGGGGGGGCCGGTAGGGGCTTGGAACCGGATGCTGCACGGCTTGCAGCGGCCCTTCAAATGGATCGCGAAAAGGAGATGCAGGAAGCTATGAGCAGATTTCAGAAAATCGCGGAGAAGCTGGACGCCTACGGCTTGGACGCCATGATGGTCACCAGCGCCCCCAACCGCCTGTACGCCGCGGAGTTCGCCTCCAGCGCGGGCATGGCCATCGTCACCAAAAACGGAAGCTGGTTCTTCACCGACAGCCGTTACATTGAAGTTGCCCGCAGGCGGATTCAGGGGGCGGAGATTGGCCAGAATACCACCCAGGTGTCCCTCACTGACCTGGCCAACCAGGTCATCGCGGCGCAGGGCGTCAAGAAGCTGGGCTTTGAGGACGCCTACGCCACGGTGTCCTCCTACAACACCTGGAAAGAGAAGCTCAAAGGCTGCGAGCTGGTTCCGGCGACGGAGCTTCTGATGGAGCTGCGGTGCGTGAAGGACGAAAAGGAGATTGAGACTCTCATCGCCGCCCAGCGTATCGCTGAGAAGGCCCTGGAGGACGTGCTGGGGTTCATCAAGCCCGGCAAGACTGAGAAGGAGATCTCCGCGTATCTGCAATACCGCATGCTGTGCCACGGCTCTGAGAAAAACAGCTTTGATCCCATCGTGGTCAGCGGCCCCAACGGCAGTATGCCCCACGGTGTCCCCTCGGACAAGGCCGTGGCGGAAGGGGAGTTCATCACCATGGACTTCGGCTGCGTCCTGAACGGCTACTGCTCGGATATGACCCGCACCGTGGCCGTGGGCTACGTCACAGAGGAGATGGACAAGGTATATCATACCGTGCTCAAGGCCCAGAAGGTGGGCATGGACACCGCCAAGGCGGGAGTCCCCGGTAAGGTCATTCACGAGGCCGCCGCCAAGGTCATCGCGGACGCGGGCTATGGCGAGTACTTCGGTCACGGCTTTGGTCACGGTCTGGGCGTGGAGGTCCACGAGGGCCTGGGCGCGGCCCCCACCAGTGAAAAGCCCCTGCCCGCTGGGGCGGTGGTGTCCGCGGAGCCGGGCATCTATATCCCCGGACAGTTCGGTGTGCGCATTGAGGACATCATGATTATTGAGGAGACCGGGAGCCGGTCCATCATGGAGGCCCCCAAGGAGCTGCTGATTCTCAAGTAAGCCGCGCCCCGCGCGGGCGGAGCGTTCAAGTCCCCGGAGGCTGGCCCTCCGGGGACTTTTCCCGCGCATTTTCCCGGAATGCGCTAATTGGGGTATTTCTCTGCAAGATCCTGAACCTCCGCTTCCTTCATAGGCGGGTAGAAGAATTAACTTGACATTTCCAGTTTTGTACGTTGGGGAACACTTTTTGAACCCGTATGCAGTCGACGGCAAGGTTCCAAAACGCAAGCACTCTCGTACAAGGGTCAGCCGGCTTCTGTCCTTGCCCACGCAATGAACCCGCGCGGTTTTCCGCAAAAGCAGATGATCGCCATGCTCACGGCTGCGGTGCTGTCCCATATGCGGCGGTCTGGTGTACCGGAAGCGTCATGTACGCCCGTGACAACGGCTGGGAGCACTACTCCCATGATCCAGGACTGCTGGACCGCATGTCATCGCCAGTGATAAAATGTAAAAAAACGCCGAGGAAAAAATGTAGTTTTGTGGCGGAGGTGAAGGGAAAAAGATAGACTCCCAATCAGGGCGA
>CATIYU010000310.1 GCA_949739085.1 uncultured Eubacteriales bacterium
ATCACATAGCTGGCTCCCCGCTCCAAGATGTAAGCTCGAATCGTCTTTGCCCCATAGGCGCGGTCTGCCAATACATTGCTACCGCTATCTCTACCTTTTGGAGCAAGAGAACCCCAGCTATGCTGGGGGGTATGAAAGCTTATAGCTATGGACAGAAAAATACACCTCGATTAGCATAGAGAAGGTTAGCCGACCGACGCTATGAAAACCCAGGAGGTCTTTTCATGAAAGAAAAAGACATAAAGAGTTTAGAACATACGAAGTACAGATGTCAATACCATATTGTATTTGCACTGAAATATAGGCGGCAAATCATCTACCGTGAAATTGACGAAGGACATTTTGGGCAAGAGGATACTATGTGGACACAGTAGGGCGAAACAAGAAGGCGATCCAGGAATATATCAAGCACCAATTGGAAGAGGATGAACTGGCGGATCAAGTGAGCATAAAAGAATATTATGACCCATTCACCGGGGAAAAGAACGATCCAAAGAAAAAGTAAAGACGTCTGCCCGTTGACGGGCGGCAAGAAATCATAAGGTAAGACCAACAGCCCCTTTAGGGGCTGCCCGAGAAGGTACTGCGGTCGGCAGACCTTCGGGCCCCTTCAGGGGCTGCTGGTCTTTGACCCTTATAGGGCCTGGTCAAGACCTCCGGCTTTGCCGGAGGTCTTGACGTATGGCCGAACTCTCACTCCTCCACGATGGTGTTGGAGATCATCCCCCAAGTATCCTGGCCCACCGGCCGCATGGCGGCGCACATAGGCTGGTCCCAGAGGATGTCCATTTCGCCGCTGCCGTCCCAGAACCAGAGGTCCGTGGTGTAGTACACCTTCACCGTGCCGTCCGCCTCCCGGACGCCCCGGTCGAACTCATAAGCGGTCATCATGGTGTCCCCGTGTACCAGGTAGAACGCGTCGTACTCCTCCAGGTTGGGCAGGGACAGGTCCTCCTCCAACATGCGGTTCAGGTCCTCCTCGGAGACCTCCTCCACAAATTCCCAGCTGAGGAACTCCCGGATAAACTTCCGGGTTAGCCTGGAGCAGTCCGTCTCAATAGGTGCGCCCATCCGCTCCTCCAGGGCCGCCCGCTCCGCCTCATCGGTGACCGTCTCCCCGGCGTCGTAGAACAGGATCTCCAGGTAGTGCCGGATACCGTCAAAACTCTCGTAGGGGAACCGCAGAAGGCCGTTCTGGGCACGGGCATAGGCGTCCTGGCCGCCGGTGTTGCCGTTGTTGAAGTAGCCGGCGATGGCCGCCAAAGCGTCCGCCGTCAGCTCCTCGCTTTCGCCGCTGGGCGGTTCGCCCCCGTCCGGCTCGTCCTCCGGCGGCGGCACCGTCTCCTCCGGGGGCTCCGGCTTCTCCGGGTCCCAGCGCTCCCCGTTGACCTGCCAGAAGGACACGGTCTGATCCCCTGCCGGGTAGAGGATGTGGTTGAGCAGCAGGGTAATGGTGTAGCCGTCGCAGTTGACCTGCACCACCATGCTCTCGTCGTAGTCCACGCCCCCGGCCTTGGCGCTGCGGAGGATGGTCAGGCCCTGGCGGGTCCCGCCGCTGTCAAAGCTGGTGGCGGCAGGGACGCCCTGCCGGGCGATATAGGTGAGTGCCACGTCCTGCCAGTCGCTGAATCCCGGTTGATGGCCCTCCAGCTGGGACTGGATGAACTCCACCGTGATTTCCGGCCAGCCGTTGGGGACGCTGCCCAGGTCCATGCCCAGGACGGTGCGGCAGTAGACATAGTCCTCCCAGGTGAAGCCGTTTTCCTCCTGCCAGGCGGCGGAGACCTCCACCAGGGTCACGTTGCCCTGCCGGTCCTCGCTGACAAGCAGGGCCGGGGCAAACGAGGGGTCCCAGATCCAGCCGCCGTACTCCTCCATGCCTCCCGCCAGGGTTCCCTGGCCCGGCCCGGCGGGCTTGAGGTAGTAGCACAGCTCCCAGACATACCAGGACACGCCGTCCAGCTGGAAGCTCTCGCCGCACCGGAGAAGCGCAATGCAGCGGTCCTCAATCTCCGCGTCTACTATGGTGCTGGCGTTGACCGTGTCCCAGGCCATCTTCTCCACGGCGGAGTAAAGCGGGTTGGTGAAGCTCACCGGCTCCCCGTCCACCAGCGTGAGGGTCCCCGTGGAGAGACCGGTGGAGAAGCCGCCCTCCAGCTCCAGGGTCACCGTGTCCCCGTCCTCCGTGCCGCTGAGGACCTTGACGTCCTGCTGTTCATAGCCAAAGAGGGGCGCGTCCAGGCTGTCGATGAGCTCCTGGGGCGGCAGATAGGCTATGTCGGTGTACATCCGCCAGAGGTACTGGCCCAGCCCCTCCGGCGCGTTGACCCTCGCCTGCCACGCCGCTAGATCCTCCCCGGTCAGCTCCTTGGGGCTGTCCGCCTGGCTGATCCCCACGGCGCAGGCAGTGGCCACGGTGAGCAGCAGCGTCAGGGCCAGGGCGGCAAGGCCCCACTTGCGGCCACCCTTGCCCAGAATGTTCCGGAACCGCTCCTTCATCACCTCCGCGCCGCCGTAGAAGTGGGTGGAGAGGGCGGAACGGCCCAGGCCCTTCTGCCGGTGGACAGAGGCCAATAGGGTCTCGCTGTAGGCCCGGCGGGCCCCGGCGTCCGCCCCGGCCACCACCGCCGCGTCGCAGGTCAGCTCCATGTCCTTTGCCGCCTCCCGGGCCAGCAGGTACACCAGGGGATTAAACCAGTGGACCGCATTGGCGGATAAAACCATCAGCTTGTACCAGAGGTCGTGCCGCCGGTAGTGGGTCAGCTCGTGGCGCAGGATGAACCCCAGCTCTTGCGGGCCGAAGCTCTGGTCTGGCAGTATCAGCCTGGGCCGGAACAGCCCCGTCAGCATGGGGGAGTCCGCCCGTCTGCTGACGCGCAGGCGGGGCGCTTTTTTCAGCCCCAGTTCCCGCTGGACTTTGCCGTAAATTTGTGCTGTCTCCCCATCCGGCGTGCGGCTCCAGCGGAGCAGGCGATGCTGAAAGGCCCAGGTGCCCAGCAGATGGTAGAGGGCGAAAAGGGCGGCGCCCAAGCCCCACAGGGCGGGCAGGACACGGTCCAGCTCCAGGGTTCGCCGGGGCGCGGCTGTGCCGGGCCGGGGCGCTGTGGGCCTGGGCGCGGCCTCTGTCTCCCGCTGGAGCCGCACGCCCTCCTCCCGGCTGATGGACAGCTCCATCCGGGGCACTTCAATGCGCACCGGAGGCTCTATCGCTTCCTGCTGTGGGAAAAGCTGGGGCTGCATGGGAGCCAGCAGCAGAAGCAGCGCCATCACCAGCCACACGCCGTACCGCCAGCGAGGACTGTACCGCCGGTCCAACAGGGGTTTGAGGGCGGTGAGAGCCAGCGCTGCCGCCCCCGCAGCCAGGCCCCACTTTACTGTATTCAAAAGCAATTCCATGTTACTTCCCCTCCAATGTATCCAGATATTTCCTCAGTTCCGTGAGGTCCTCCTGTCCGATGGCCCGCCCGTCGTACAAGGAGGCCACCATGCCGGTAAAACTGCTGCCGTAGAGCCGGTCAATGAGTCCTCGGCCCTCCGCCGCCTTGTAGGCCCCCTCGGTGACCTCCGCTCGGTACCAGTTGCACCGGCCTTGCTTTTCGCAGGAGAGGAATCCCTTCTCCACCAGCCGGTTCATAGCGGTGATGACCGCGGGGAGGGCCCAGTCCCGGCTTCCCCGCAGCCGCTCGTGGACGTACCCGGACTGCACCGGGCCTCCAGCTCCCCAAACGGCCAGCATGATTTCCAGCTCTGCGTCTCCCAACCGTTTCATAGCTTGCTCCTCCTATGTCTATGTTATACAGCCGTATAATTTAACTTTATTATACGCTTGTATAACAAAAAAGCAAGTTACAATTCCGTTACAGAACGGTGTGGGCAAAGGCATGGCCACCTCTAAATGGCATTGACATCTGTACGTCGTATGCTCTAAACTTTGTATGTCGTTCTCTTTTATGAAAAGACCTCCTCGGTTCTCATTATGCCGGCCAGTTAACATTCTCTATACTGAACCGAGGCGTATTTTTCTGTCCATAGCTATAAGCTTCCCCCAAGCATAATGGGGACTTCTCTTATTCCCAATAAATAAAAGAGCTGGCCCGAACGATGTTCAGACCAGCTCTTTGCAAAAAACTATAAGGTATGGCAAAATACCATATTAGTTAGGCGCGTATAGAGTATGACGAATGGCAAAGTATTTCAGATGGATTTTGGGAAGGTGTACGGACTTTTGCTGGACAAGGCCGCCAGGAAGGGGAGAACTCGGGCCGAGGCGGATGAAGTCATCCGCTGGCTGACCAGATACAGTCCAGGACAGTTAGAGTCCTCCTGCTCCACCAATCTCTGCTATGGCGGTTTTTTCCGGTTCGCACCCGAAACCAAATTGAAGCCCAGCGCAATGGGTTCGATTTGGAAAAGAGGAGCAAAGAGGCAGAGCGAATAGCGGCTTTGATAAAAAATCGCCGGAGCAAAGTCTGCTTTACTCCGGCGTGGTGACTCGTCGGGGATTCGAACCCCGGACCCACTGCTTAAAAGGCAGTTGCTCTGCCGACTGAGCTAACGAGTCAAATGGCTGGGATGGCTGGACTCGAACCAGC
>CATIYU010000311.1 GCA_949739085.1 uncultured Eubacteriales bacterium
AAGAACGTCCAGGATTTCGTGGTAAAACGTGCTGCGGTTTTTCTCGCCCTTGAGGATTTCATTGAAGATACGCCCATCCTTCAAAAACAGGATGCGTGACCCATAGCTGGCACTGAAAGCATCGTGTGTCACCATCAGGATCGTTGCGCCCATTTCCCGGTTGAAATTCGACATAACCTCCAGAAGAACACGGGAGGAATTGGAATCCAGCGCACCTGTTGGTTCATCAGCCATAATGAGCCGTGGGTCGCAGATCACCGCCCGCGCAAACGCGCACCGCTGTTTTTGGCCTCCTGATACTTGCGTGGGAAATTTTTTCAGCGTATCGCTGATATGCAGTTTGTCCGCGATTCGGTGAACACACTGGTCGATTTCCTTTGGATGCAGCTCGCTGATTGTCAGAGGCAGCGCAATATTTTCCTCCAGTGTCAGCGTATCCAGAAGATTAAAGTCCTGAAATACAAAGCCGAGGTAATCACGGCGAAAGGCGGCAATATCCTTTTCGGTGATGGTCGTGATGTCCTGACCATCCAACAGGATATGCCCGGAGCTTACTGTATCAATAGTGGAGATGCAGTTGAGCAGGGTGGTTTTGCCAGAGCCGGAGGCCCCCATGATGCTGATGAACTCTCCCGCCTGCACGTCAAAGCTGACCTGATCCAACGCCTTAGTTACTGCGCCAGGACTGCCATAGTACTTTTCGATATGCTCCACATGGAGCAGGGGGGCTTTGTGGTTTAACATGGTAGCTATTCAACCAACCTTCCATTTACAATTTCCACGTCTTTGTCCAAAAATTTTAAGATATAGGTGCAGGTCACTTCGTCCGATACCTCAACATCCAGTTTCATGCTTGACATACTCTGCCCCAGGAAAGCCGGTTCTGCCTGCATTGTATAGGTGTAGATTTTTTCTTTTACATGGCCTGCTTCATCCTGTACCTCATCGCGCACAAGTGGACAGAACACTCGCAGATAAGGAAATTGCCCACGGATTTCAATGCAGGTAACACGATCTCCTTCCATAATAAAGTCAATACCGGGAGAGTCCGAGCGAAGCTGCGTCGGCTCTTTGGGCAGCAATGCGGCAATCACGCCGCAGAGCAGGATGGCGGTCGCAATACCACCTACAATGAAAAACACCTTTTTCTGTGGACCCTTGGGTTCTCTGTGCATTTTTACACCTCCTTTTTGAAACTGTCTGAATTTTATCAATTCGAGGCATCCTGTTGTATAAATCTTCATTGATTTTATCTAACAGATTTGTAAGATAAGAAGTCAGACGTTCAGAAAGCCGCTTTTAGGAAAATGCAGAAGAACGGTCGTGTATTCTCCGGCTGTTGATTTTATCTCAATGCCAATGCCCAATCTGGCACAAAGTTGATCGCATAAGTATAGGCCGATGCCAGTTGCGTTTTTCCCGGCCCTGCCATTGCTCCCGACAAAGCCCTTATCAAAGACTCGGCCCAGCTCACTTTCTTTTATTCCGATGCCGTTGTCAGTGATGAACAGAGTTACATATCCGTCCCGCACACTTGCGAGGCCACGTCAATAACAAGCGGCTGACTTCCCTGATACTTAACGCTGTTGATAATAATCTGGTTCAAAATAAATTGAAGCCACTTCTGGTCAGAATATACAGTACCGGAGAGGTTTTCGCTTTTGACGCAGACGTTGTTTTGTATTAGAAATTGTTTGTTTTGCGCCAGCACCGCCAATACGCACTCTTTCAGCGGAACCTCCGTAATCAGATAGTCCTTTTCCACGCTTCCCAACCGCGCATAAAATAGAACGCGCTCAATCCCCTGAGAAATCAGTTCTGTCTGTGTCAGGATTTTTCGAGTAACACTGGATTTATTGTTTTCACAAAGCAGTTGGATTCCAGTGATTGGGACTTTCATTTCATGTATCCATTGTTCTATAAATTCCCGATATTCCCGGTTGAGCCGG
>CATIYU010000312.1 GCA_949739085.1 uncultured Eubacteriales bacterium
AACCGGCAGTATTGCCGCCAGAAATCCTACGGCGGCAAGCTGGTGGAGAACATCACCCAGGCCACCGCGAGGGACTGTCTGAGGGACGCCATGACCGCCATGGAGGCCGCTGGGTATCGGATTGTGTTCCATGTCCACGACGAGCTGGTAGCGGATATGCCAGAGGGCACGGGGTCCTTGGCGGAGATGAAAAGCATTATGTGTCGTCCATTGCCATGGGCCCCAGGATTGCCTTTGCGAGCCGAGGGCGATGAGTTGGGCTACTACATGAAAACATGATTTAAGGATGCACCTTGAAAAGTTCATATTCGGACTGACAAAGATTTTTTGGAAAACCTCTGCGTAAAGAAACACCGGGGATTATTCCCCGGTGTCCTCCTCGACGTATTCCATAATGTCTCCAGGCTGGCAGTCCAGCAATCGGCAAAGCAAATTGATAGTGTCTGTATTCACCCTCTCATTTCGCCTTAGTTTATTTACCGTTGCTGGGTGTACACCATTTTGCCGCAACCAATACGTGGAGCTATAGCCCCGTGATTTTAAAAGGCTGAACAGTTTTGAGTAGGTAATAGCCATATCGTTCCCCTCCTTTCGTGGACATTATAACACAAAAACATGTTCACGAAAATATACATATTCCACAAAAATTTATGTGCATTTTTGTGAACAATACGTATTGCAAATATGTTCATGATAATGTACAATAATAATTGTCAAGGGGACAACCCCAAGACAATAAAAAGCCCCGGCTGGCGGGCCGGGGCAGGGAGGTGGTAAAATGGATGGCTACACCGAATACGGCTATGAACTCGACGGTGTGGAGTATGCAACGATTGACGAAGCATACGAAGCCCAGGAAGAGTAAGTAGACCGGGGGCCGGGGAAACCCGGCCCCACCAAAAACCAGCCTCCGGGGACAGTATAGCACAGCCTCCGGGGAGAAAGCAAGGAGGTTTTTCAGAAATGGAGCTTTTGGAAGAACTGGGCTATCGCTTTAATAAAGAAGCCCTTAAGCACGAGTTTGAAGAAATGGGGCGAGAGCTTACATCTGGCACTTATAACTGGTTTATTGCCGCCGCGCCTTACATCGCAATGGCGCATAAGCGCGGGGTAGAAGGTAAATCCCTCTCCGGCGTGTTCCCGTTTTTGGAGGTGCTTGATGGATAAAAGCATGGAACTCGCCTATCAGCTTATGGAGGCCATCAGGCA
>CATIYU010000313.1 GCA_949739085.1 uncultured Eubacteriales bacterium
ATGGGGATCTGGTAAATGCGGTTGGACTGGTAGAGGGACTGCTTCTTCTCCATAGTCATTTCCCCTTTTCCACGGTTTTTTCCATTTTACGGCCTGTCCACCGCAAATGGAAGCAAATCCTGTCGGCAGGGAAAATAAAGGGCCGCACAGCTGTTTTAACAGCCGTGCGGTCCTTCTATATGTTACGCCTGGATTATCTTCTCCACTTCCGCGTAAATGCCGTTGGCCAGGGCCTCCGCCTCCCGGAGGACGGCCTCGCCCTCCCGCCGGAAGCTCTCCGCCTTTTCCCGGTCCTTCAGACTGCCAATATTGATAAGCACGTTCAGCCACGCGCCCTTCACCGCCGCCAGCAGGTCCAGGGCAGCGACGCCCAGGTCGCTGGCCGCGCTGGCGTTGAAGCCCTCCAGGAGGGTTCTGGCGTTTTGCAGCGACGCCAGGGACAGCCGCATGGTCTCCAAGGGGGCCTCCGTGGAGGCCAGAGTCCCCGCCTGGATGGCCTGAGAGCGTGCGGAACGCTCCTCATCGGTGTTTTTCGGCATCTTGAAGGCGGCGGAGACCAGGTTAAACGCCTCCGTGTCCCGGTCGATCTGGGCCGTGAGGGCCGCAACGTAGGGGAGGCCCCGGTCCAGCGCCTCCTGGCACCGCGCCCGGCTGTCCTCGTACTTTTTAGACCCGATGGTGAGGCCAGCCACCATGGTAACCAGGCCCGCGCCCTGGGCCCCGCACAGAGCCGAGGCGCTGCCGCCGCCGGGGGCGGGGGCGTCGGAGGCCATGGTGTCCAGGTAGGCGCTTACTGTCATTTCCGTCAGCTTCATGCTTTGACCACCTCTCCGTTCTTAATGACCGTCCCCGCCAGATTGCTGCCGAAGCGGTACACCAGCATTTCCATGTCAGGGGCGTTCCAGAGGACAAGGTCCGCCTGTTTCCCCTCCTCCAGCGTGCCCAGCCGGGCCTCCAGGCCCAGGGAGCAGGCGGCGTTCACCGTCACCGCCGTAAGCACCTCCTCCGGGGTCATGCGGTACTTGAGGTACCCCATGCACATGGCCAGCTGGAGGTTCAGGGACGGGCAGGAACCGGGGTTGAAGTCCGAGGCGATGGCCACGGGAATCCCCCGTGCGATCATCTCCCGGGCGGGAGCAAAGGTCTTGCCCAAGTAGAAGGAGGTTCCCGGCAGAAGGTCCGCGATGACGCCCGCTTTTGCCATGGCGTCCATCCCCCGCTCACCGGTGGCAATGAGGTGCTCCGCCGATACCGCCCCCAGCTCTCCAGCCAGGGCCGCGCCGCCGATTTCGTCAATCTCGTCGGCGTGGATGCGGACGCGCAGGCCCAGCTTCTGGGCCTCCTGCAGCATTTTCCGGCTCTGGGGCACGTCAAACACACCTGTTTCACAGAACACATCGCAGAACCCGGCCAGTTTTTCTTCCACAACCACGGGGAGCACTTCGGTGCAGAGCATGTCAATGTACGCCTCTGCCCGGTCCGCGTACTCCGGCGGAATGGCGTGGGCCCCAAGGAAGGTGGAGACCACCTCCATCTTGTGGGCCTCCTGCAAACGCTTATTTACCCGGAGCTGCTTGAGCTCGTTCTCCCGGTCCAGGCCGTAGCCGCTCTTGGACTCCACGGACGTGACCCCCAGAGAGAGCATCTCGCCCAGAAAGCCCATGGACTTCTCAAAGAGCTCCTCCTCTGTGGCGGCCCGTGTCTTGCCCACCGTGTCCAGGATGCCGCCCCCAGCCCTCAGGATGTCCAGATACCCGGCCCCCTGGAGCTTCAGCGGGATCTCGCCCTGGCGGTAGCCGCCGAAGACCATATGGGTGTGGCAGTCAATGAGCCCCGGCGTCGCCAAGCGTCCGGCGGCGTCCAGAACGGTCTCCGCCCGCCCGGCCCCCTCCGGGAGCGCACCGTCCGAGGTGATGGCCCGGATGCTGCCGTCCTCCACCAAAACAGCGGCGTTATGCAGCTTTTGGTTCTCGCCCTGCTGGGGGCCCCGGTGGGCAAAGCTGCCCGCCGGGGTTTGCAGGACGCCGATATTTTTAATGAGCAGCATGGCGTCTCCTTACAGGATGTAGTTTTCCAGGACCTGCTTTTGCTTGTCAAAGTTCTCAATTTGCAGGTAGTACTCCGCCGCGTCGATGAGCGCGTTCATGGGGGTGAGGCCCACCACCTCGGTGCCCACCACGGTGACGCCCCAGCGTTTGGCCTCGGCCTTCACTAGCTCCACCACCCGGTAGAGGGGGGTCCGGTTGAAGTCGGTCATATTGATGGACACCTGAGCGATGTTCCGCTCCTCCAGCATGACCCCCAGGGCCTTCACGCAGTCGAAGCCGCCGTTGGACCGGCGGATAATCTTGGCGATGGCGGAGGCGATGGAGAGGTCGCTGGTGCTGAGGTTGATGTTGTAAGCGATGAGGGGCATCCGGGCCCCCACGGCCACTACGCCCGCAGTGGGGTGGATGGTCCTGCCGCCGAAATCCGGCTCCCACTCCGGCTGAAGCACCTTTTCCGCCATGCCCTCAAACTGCCCCTTCCGGACGCTGGCCAGGTTCACCCGGTGGGGGGCGCTGGCGGAGTCCTCATAGAGGAACACCGGCATATTGGCCTCCTCCCAGATCCGGCGGCCCACCTGCTTGGAGAGCTCCACGCACTCCTCCTTGGTGACGTCCTTCACCGGCACAAAGGGTACCACGTCCACCGCGCCCATCCGGGGGTGCTCGCCCTGGTGCTGGGTGAGGTCGATGAGCTCCGCGGCCTTCTTCGCCAGGGCCACAGCGGCGTTCTCCACGCCCTCGGGGCTGCCCAAGAAGGTGATGACCGTGCGGTTATGGCTGGCGTCGGAGCTGTAGTCCAGCAGAGTGACCCCCGCCGTGTGCCGCACCTCGTCCACCACCGCCTCAATGACTTCCGTTCTTCTCCCCTCGCTGATGTTGGGGATGCATTCTACCAGTTTTGCCATATCAGTTTTCCTCCACAAGTCGATTGATGAGTTCGTCGCTGGCCAGATAGGGAATCGTGATCTGCCCCCTGTCGCCGTAGGTCTGGTTGTAGCGGGCGGAGGTCTCGATGGACGCCTCGTTCCGGGCCCAGTTCCGCCGGGCCACGCCGCCCATTACATCCCACATCATAGCGGAGCGGATCACCTCGTCCACCCGCCTGCTGCCGTCCAGCACCAAGCCAAAGCCGCCGTTGATGGCCTTGCCAATGCCCACGCCGCCGCCGTTGTGGAGGGCGCAGAGGCTCATACCCCGGGCGGCGTTGCCGGCGAAGCACTGCACTGCCATATCCGCCATGACGTTGGAGCCGTCCTTAATGTTGCTGGTCTCCCGGAAGGGGGAGTCAGTGCCGGAGACATCGTGGTGGTCCCGTCCGATCATTACGGGGCCGATCTCCCCACGGCGCACCAGCTCGTTGAATTTCAGCGCGATATCCCGCCGGCCCTCGGCGTCCTGATAGAGGATACGGGCCTGCGTACCCACCACCAAGCGGTTTTTCTCAGCGTCCCGGACCCAGATGTAGTTGTCCCGGTCCTGGAAGCGGCGCTCCGGGTCAATGCAGCCCATAGCGGCCTCGTCGGTCTTATGCAGGTCCTCGGGTTTGCCGGAGAGGCACACCCACCGGAAGGGGCCGTAGCCGTAGTCAAAGAGCATGGGGCCCATGATATCCTCCACGTAGGAGGGCCAGATAAAGCCGTCCTTCTCGTCCACGCCGTTTTTGGAGATCTCCTTCACGCCGCTGTCGTAGATGGCCTTCATGAAGGAGTTGCCGTAGTCGAAGAAGTAGGTGCCCTTGGCGGTGAGGCGCTTGATGACCTCAAAATGCCGGTGGAGGGTCCCGTCCACCCGGCGACGGAACTGCTCCCGGTCGCTGTGGAGCAGCTCCGTGCGCTCCTCAAAGGTCATGCCCACGGGGCAGTAGCCGCCGTTATAGGCGTTGTGGCAGGAGGTCTGGTCGCTGAGGAGGTCGATTTTGAAGTCGTGGACGTCGGCGTACTCCAGCAGATCCACGATGTTGCCGTGGTAGGCGATGCTGATGGTCTCCTTGCGGTCCAGATACTCCCTGGCGGTGGCGAAGACCTTGGACAGGTCCGACTCCACCACGTCCACCCAGCCCTGGCTGTGGCGGGTCTCAATACGGGAGAGGTCCACCTCCGCGAAGATGCCCACAGCGCCCGCGATATTGGCGGCCTTGGGCTGTGCGCCGCTCATGCCGCCCAGGCCGGAGGAGACGAAGGTGTGGCCACGCAGGTCGCCCATGGGGTCCACGCCCAGGAACTTGCGGCCCGCGCCGAGAATCGTGTTGAAGGTGCCGTGGACGATGCCCTGGGGGCCAATGTACATCCAGCCGCCGGCGGTCATCTGGCCGTAGTTGGCCACGCCCAGCTCCTCGGCGATCTCCCAGTCGTCAATGTTGTCAAAGAGGCCCACCATCAGGGCGTTGGTGATGATGACACGGGGCGCCTCGGGCCGGGAGGGGAAGAGGCCCACCGGGTGGCCGGACTCCACCACCAGGGTCTGGTCCTCGGTCAGCTCCTCCAGGTATTTTTTAATAAGGCGGTACTGGAGCCAGTTCTGGCAGACCTGGCCAGTCTCGCCGTAGGTGGTCAGCTCATAGGGATAGAGGGCCACGTCAAAGTCCAGGTTGTTGTCGATCATCACTTGGAAGGCCCTGCCCTCCACGCACTTGCCCTTGTACTGGTCAATGGGTTTGCCGCAGATGCGGCCCTCGGGGCGGAAGCGGTAGGCGTAGATGCGGCCCCGGGTGCGCAGCTCCTCCAGAAATTCCGGGGCCAGCTGCTCGTGGAGCTCCTCGGGCACGTACCGCAGGGCGTTGCGCAGGGCCAGCTTGGTCTGCTCCGGCGTCAGCCGGAATCCCCGGTCCGGGGCCCGGCGGACGCCCTCCGCAAAGGCGGGGTACGCCGGGAGGGAGCCGTCCAGCTTGATGGTCATGGCGTTGGCGATTTCTTGATTAGTCAGCATATATTTCCTCTCCTATTTCAAACTTTCCGTAAGATTATTAGCGCAGCTGGCCGCAGACGTCCTCGGCGGCCTTCACGATCTCGCCCGCCGCCACCATCTCCTCGCAGCGGACCATGAGGGGATGCATTACCACGTCCTCCTCAATGGGGGGCACATCCCGGCGGATGCGGCTGTAGACCGCGCTGGTGGCGGGAGAGAGCTGGTCCTCCCCCCGGAGCCAGAGAGCCTGGGCGGCGGCAAAGAGCTCGATGGAGAGCACCTTCCGGCTGTTGTCCAGAATCAGGCGGGCCTTGCGGGCGGCGGTGGTGCCCATGCTTACGTGGTCCTCCTGCCCGGCGGAGGAGGGGATGGAATCCACAGAGGCGGGGTGGGCGTAGACCTTGCTCTCGCTGACCATGGAGGCGGCGGAGTACTGGGCGATCATAAACCCGGAGTGGACGCCGCCGTGCTTGGTCAAAAAGGCGGGCAGGCCGTTGGAGAGGGAGGGGTTCACCAGCCGCTCAATGCGCCGCTCGGACACGTTGGCGAACTCCGCCAGGGCGATGCCCAAAAAGTCCATGGCCAGGGCCACCGGCTGTCCGTGGAAGTTGCCGCCGGAGATGGCCTCGTCCTCGTCGGGGAAGATAATGGGGTTGTCGGTGACGGCGTTGATCTCGTTGGCCAGCACGCCCCGGACGTACTCAATGGCGTCCCGGCTGGCCCCGTGGATCTGGGGCACGCAGCGGATAGAGTAGGCGTCCTGGACCTTGTCGGGATTCAGCTCCAGGGCCAGACGGCTGCCCTCCAGGATTTGCAGCAGGTTTTCCGCGCAGTCCTGCTGGCCCTTGTGGCCCCGGGCGGCGTGGATCTTGTGGTCAAACGCCTTCTTGATGCCCAGCTGGGCCTCGCAGGTCATGGCGGCGGCGATGTCAGCCGTCTTGGCCAGGCAGAACGCGTCCCAGAGGACGTTGCAGGCAATGGCGGTCATGATCTGGGTGCCGTTGATGAGGGCCAGACCCTCCTTGGCGGCCAGCTCAATGGTGGGGATCCCGGCGGCGGCCATGGCCTCCCGTCCCGGCATCCGCTTGCCCTGGTACTCGGCCTCCCCTTCCCCCAGCATCACCAGCACCAAATGGGCCAGCGGGGCCAGGTCGCCGCTGGCGCCCAGAGAGCCCTTCTCGGGAACAATGGGGTGGACGCCCCGGTTGAGCATGTTCAGCATGGTCTCGATGGTGGAGAGGCGGATGCCGGAATTGCCCCGGGCCAGGGCGTTGCAGCGCAGCAGCATGGCGGCCCGGACCACCTCGGTGGGCAGGGGCTGGCCCATGGCGCAGGAGTGGCTGATAATCAGGTTCCGCTGGAGGGCGGCGGTCTGCTCCTCGGGCACAAAGGTATCGGAGAACTTGCCGAAGCCGGTGGTGAGGCCGTAGACCACCGCCTTTTCCGCCAGCTTTTTGTCCACGTAGGCCCGGGTCTTATTGATGGCCTTCTTGGACTCCTCCGTCAACTCCACCTGCTCGCCCTGCCGGGCGGCGGCGATGACCTGCTCCAGAGTGAGGCTCTTTCCGTCAATTGCAATCATATTCTATCCCCCATTAATTTCATTGTATTGCGTATGTGCAAAATGGTATATTGCCATTATATAATCCGCCTGTGATTTGTCAATAATTTTCGTTGAAAATCCAAAAATATATAACAATTTAGTCAAGTAACAGATTAATGTGTAAGAAGTCACAGCTTTCCAGCCTATCTGGCGGATAATCTTGTTAAAATTGCGCATACTGGCTGACAGCACCGGGAATGACCCGGATTTGGGTTTTTTGGAGGCGAGAGACCATGCAGAAACGATTGGGGCGGCAGACCGTCGCCCTGGAGCGGCCCAGCGTCATCCTCTCCCACGCCGCCGTGGGCGGCCGGCAGGAGGGGGAGGGGCCTCTGGCCGCGTATTTTGACCACCTGAACCAAGACAGCTTCTTTGGCGAGAAGACCTGGGAGAAGGGGGAGAGCGCCATGCAGAAGATGGCCCTCAGCAAGGCGCTGGAAAAGGCCACCCTTTCCCCGGAGGACCTGGACTATATTCTGGCGGGGGACCTGCTGAACCAGTGCATCGGCACGTCCTTCGGCCTGCGGGACTTTGGCATCCCCTTTTACGGGCTCTACGGGGCCTGCTCCACGATGGGGGAGTCCCTGGCCCTGGGGTCCCTGCTGGTGGCGGGTGGCTTCGCCCAGCGGGTGGGGGCCATGACCAGCAGCCACTTCTGCACCGCAGAGCGGCAGTACCGGATGCCGGTGCCCTACGGCAGCCAGCGGACCCCCACCGCTCAGTGGACCGCCACGGCGTCGGGGTGCGTAATCCTCGGGGCTGAGGGAGACGGCCCCCGGGTCACCGCCGTCACCTGCGGGAAAATTGTGGACAAGGGCGTCACCGACGCCAACAACATGGGGGCCGCCATGGCTCCGGCGGCCTACGACAGCCTCGCGGCCCACTTCGCCGCCACAAACACCGGCCCTCAGGACTACGACCTGGTGATCACCGGGGATCTGGGCGTGCTGGGACACCAGATCGTGGTGGACCTCTTCGCCCGGGATGGGGTGGAGATGGGGGAGAACTACCAGGACTGCGGGATGCTGCTCTACGACATCCAGAAGCAGGACATGCACGCCGGGGCCAGCGGGTGCGGCTGCTCGGCGTCGGTGCTGTGCGGATACCTGCTGCGGGAGATGGCGGAGGGGCGGTGGAAGAAGATTCTGTTCGCCCCCACGGGGGCCCTGCTCTCGCCCACCAGCAGCTTCCAGGGGGAGAGCGTGCCGGGCATCTGCCACGCGGTAACCATAGAGGCGTAGCCGCCCCCGGAGAGGCGGATATGCGTAAAAAGAGGAGGAGGACTTATGTATGCAG
>CATIYU010000314.1 GCA_949739085.1 uncultured Eubacteriales bacterium
CCGCATGCTTGAGCAGGCCGCCGATAAAATAGAGCGCGGTGTCCGACAGGGAAGAATATCCGTTCTGATCGTAGAACAGGGGCTGGCCGTCCTTCCACAACCAGATGTGAACGTGCATCCCGCTGCCCGCCTCGCCGTGGATGGGCTTGGGCATGAAGGTGGCGGTCTGGCAGTTCTGGGCCGCCACGTTTTTGATGATATACTTGGCGATCATGGTCTTGTCGGCCATTTCGGTGAGGCTCTCCGGCTCCACCTCTACCTCCAGCTGGCCGGGGCCGCCCACCTCGTGGTGGTGGTACTTGACCTTAACGCCCCAGTCCGCCATTTTCAGGCAGATGTCGTTGCGCACATCGTAGGTGGTGTCCTGGGGCAGGGCGGCGTGGTAGCCGTCGTGATGGGCGATCTGGTACCCATTGCCATTCGGGTCACTGGTGTTCCACTCCGCCTCGGCGGCGTCGATCTGGAAAAAGGCGCGGTCGGGCTGACAGGAGAAGGTGGCGCTGTCGAAGAGGTAGAACTCGAACTCCGGACCCACCACCATCTTGTCCGCGATGCCGGTCTCCCGCATGTATTCCTCCGCCCGCTTGGTGACGCTGCGGGCGTACTGGCCGAAGCGCTGGTTCTCCGGCTCGGCAATCACCTGCACGTCGCCGGTCATGGAGAGGGTGGGGATGGCGGTGAAGGGGTCCAGCTTGGCGCTGTCCGGGTCGGGGACGAAGACCATGTCGCTCTTCTCCACCGACGCGTAGCCGAAGTTGGAGCCGTCGAAGCCGATGCCGTACTGGAGCGTGTCCTCGCAGAAGCGCTCCACAGGGATAGTGATGTGGTGCCAGCGGCCTTGCAGGTCAACGGTTTTGAAGTCGATCATCCGGACGCCGTTTTGCTCGCAAAATGCCAGAATTTCCTCAACTGTTTTAGACATATCGCACCTCAATCTTTAATGTAAGCACCGCGCCGCAGGCACATGGCGCGGCGTCCACCGTTATTTTCCTACGGCCCGGTTCAAAAGTCAAGAGCGCGTTTTCATTTCTCTTTTTGCTACAATTCCGGTCCCATTGTTTTGGCAAAAATGTATATACAGAATATCCTGGCGTTTTTCCGTGGACCGGCGCAAGTTCCCCGGAAGGACGGGACATACTAGGGGAAACGGGAGGAGGAAAGCGCGATGAAGAAATTTTGGTGGGCGGCGGCGCTGGTCCTGGCGGCGGCGGGGTGCGCCCCGGCGGGGCCCGTGTCCGGACCGGCGGAAATCCCTATGGAGATTCTGGGCGAACTGGATGAGGACACCCGGCAGGAGCTGACGGAGGAACCCAAATACGTGGCCCTCACCTTTGACGACGGGCCCCGGGCCGACACCACCGGGCGGCTGCTGGACGGCCTTCTGGAGCGGGACGCGGCGGCCACATTTTTTGTCATCGGGGAGCAGATTCCAGGCAACGAGGACCTGTTGCGGCGCATGGTGGCGGAGGGCCACCAGATCGGCAACCATACCTATTCCCATGTCCGCCTGCTGGACGCGGACCGGACCAACGCCGTGGAGGAGATCCACAAGACAGAGGTGCTGTTGAAGGAGGCGGTGGGCGACGGGGAGTTCTGGCTGCGCCCCCCCTATGGCCTCATTGACCGCCAGCGGGCCTCCCTGGTGCGCACGCCCATGATCTACTGGACCGTGGACCCAGAGGACTGGAAGCTGCTCAACAAGGACAAGGTGACGGCGGCGGTGCTCCGCCACGTACAGCCGGGAGACATCGTGTTGCTCCACGACTTCTACCCCACCAGCGTGGACGCGGCTCTGGAGATTATTGACCAGCTGCAAGGGGAGGGGTATGTGTTCGTCACCGTGGAGGAGCTCTTCCGCATCCGCAGCGTGGAGCCCCAGTGCGGCACGCTGTACGCCTCCCCGGAAAAAACCCGGGGACTCTCCTCCTGAGGGACGCGAAAAGCTGCCGTCCGCTTCTGCGGACGGCAGCTTTTTACGCACCTTACAGAATGTTCAGCACCACGGTCAGCACGATGAATACCGCGCCAATCCACTTGGTGGCCTTAGCCAGCTTGGCGTCAAGGGTTTTGGCCTTGCCCTTGGCCATGAAAGTGTCCGCCACACCGCCGATGGCGCCGCTCAGACCGGCGCTCTTGCCGGACTGGAACAGGACCGCCAGGATTACCGCCAGGCCGCACAGCAGCTGGAGAACTGTAAAAATTGTGGTCACTACCGTCATAACAACATACCTCCAAATCTGAATGGAAACGCGCCGGAACGCGCAGTATTCCACCTCACAGGACTTATATCATAGCATATCTTGTCCTGGATTTCAAGAGAAAACCCGGCGTTTAGAGAAAAAATTTCATTTTCCAATTTTCATGAGAATTGCATTTTTGCTAGTTTAAGATATAATGAAAGCAGGCAGGGAAGGCGCTGTTCAGGACCTTGCCTGAAACATCTGGGCAACTGTCAACGCCAATTTGAAATTGTAAGAAAACGCCGAAGAAATTTTGTAGTTTTTCGGCGGGGGGGGTAACAAAACTAAGCGTTTCCTTGTTCAAAAAGAGTGTTCACGATTTGCTGTTTCTGGCGCATAAATTCCTTGCGTTCTTTCAGGCGGTAAGACTC
>CATIYU010000315.1 GCA_949739085.1 uncultured Eubacteriales bacterium
GCAAAAAAAGCTCTATCAGGCGGCGTAGCTCCCGCTCCGCCGGACCTGGCGCCAGCTTCGGCATCCTCTTCCTCCTCAAAGCCCAGCCCCGCCAGCGGGTCCCGCAGGGCCGTCACGTCCTGATAGGTCTTCCCCCTGTTGGCGGAGATCTCTTCATCGGTGATGCTGTCAAAAAGGCCCGTCTCGCCGGAGAGCTTCTTCAGCTCCCGCTGGGCGGTGTCCGCCCGGATGAGCCCCGCCTGAAATACGGTCACAATGGCCTCCGCCTTCTCCCGGGCAATCTCCGCCACCTCCCGGGCCGTGGGGGTCCACAGCGGCGGGAAGGAGATATCCAGATCCTCCGGCACGCTCCCCCACGCCGACAGGGCCAGTACCGGCAGCAACCGCCGCAGAACCGGGGCCAGCACGCTCTGGCGCAGGGTATCGACGTAGTCGTAGTAGTTGCGCAGGTCGCTCTCCCCGGTGGCGTTCAGCCCGGCGGGGGCCCGGCCAAAAAGCTTTGTCATGGGAATCCGGGCCGCGCCCGACAGACTCAGACACATGCTCTCGTGGACGTCCGAGAGACCGGCAAAGGTATACTGGGTGTTGGCCAGCTTGTCCCCCTGGTTCACCAGATGCACGCCAAAATTGGACCGCAGGACTGACTGGGCCTGCATGGTGTTCCAGAACCGCCGCTGCTGCTCCCCGCTGGTCACAGAAAACAGCTGGTCCAGGTTCTTTACCTCCATAGTGTCCACGTTGGCCCGGAAGGTCAGGGCCGCCATGTTGGCGGTGGTGTTGTCGTACTGGACCACAGCCCGGTACAGGCTCTCCACCTCCGACGCCCCCCAGTATTGCTCCGCCGCCCGCTCCAGCCACGGCAGGTCCCGTCCAGTGAAGCGGATGAGCCGGGAGTGATGGACGCGCAGGGCCGCGCGGCCCCCGTCTGCCGCGATGGTATAGTACTCCGGCAGGCCGAAATCCGGGTCCGGCAGGTCCGTCACCAAGCCCGGTTCCGGCGTAACGCCGCACCAGCGGTCCAGTATGTACAGGCCCGCAAAGGAGCCGGGCAGAACCGCCTCCAGGTCCAGAGGCGTATCCAGCCGCCCCTCCTGTCCCTGCAGCAGGATCAGCCCCGCCGCGCCGCCGTACAGCCGTCCCCAGCGCAGCCCCTCGTTGACGCAGGAGCGCAGGGCGGTATTCCGCTGGACCCGCTCCAGCTCCTCCAGCTGCCGGGGCGTCACGGAACCGGTGGGTGTGAACCACTCCTTCGTCATGTCGTCCGGGATGATGCCCACCACGTTCTGAACCACCCAGTTGTCCCGGTAGAGGCTGTTGAGCAGAGGGTAATTGCCGGTCATCCGGGTGAGGGGATACTCCGTGGCCTCCAGCGGCGACTGGGAGCCGTAGCCCAGCCGGAAAAGTGGATTGGAGAAGGCGTCCGCCGTCAGGACGGGCGGATTCTCTCTTGCTTTTTTGCGTCTGGACATCACTCGAACCTCCAATCCGGCAGGGAATTTACATAATAGCGCAGGGCGTCCGCGCTGTGGTCGTTCTGCTTGAGAGGGACGTCCTCTCCCCGCTGGCTGGCCTTTTCGTCCCAGACATAGGCCCCCATCTCCTCCAGCAGCCGCGTACAGCTTTCGCAGATCTGAATTTCCCGCCTGCCAAGGAGCGCGGCGGTTTTGCGGATACCGTCCAATACGTTGTTATCCGCTGGCAGGACGTACACGCCCCGCCGCCGCAGCTCTTCGATGAAGGACGCCGCCGACGGGTCCACCAGCACCGTACACCACGTTCCGCCCATGAAGTCCAGAAGGCCGTCCGCGTACTCCCGGTCCGTCTTCTGGCGGTACGTCTTCCGGCTGTCCCAATCGTACTCCCGGTCCACCCGGATGGCCTCCCCATCGTCGTAGATGTCCAAGAAGCGGGTGGGGTTGCGGGTGCCGTAGTCCACGGCGATGGTCCGGGTGGAGACCCAGACCATCCCCGGGGGCCGCTGGTCCGGGCGGTAGACGTTCTCCGTCTCGCTGAACATGCTGTAGATCACGCCGTCCGCCGCCGCCCACTTGCCCAGCACATACCGCTGGTAGAAAACGCCGCTGTACATGGTCTCGTAGCGGCGCAGCGTCTCTTCGCTGAGGGACGGGTTGTCCCTCATGGTGAAATGCAGGTGAAGGGCGTTGTGCTGCTCCAGCTTCAAAAGCCACTCCTGCCGGAACCAGTGGGCGGGGCTGTCTGGGTTGCAGTTGAACCAGAACTTCGCCTCCTCCACGCTGCACCGGGCCAGCGCCTGTTCCACAAAGGACCGGGGCATGAGGGCCACCTCGTCCAGCAGCACCCCCGCCAGGGTGACGCCCTGGATGAGGGTGTAGCTGGATTCATCCTTGCCGCCGAAGAGGTAAAAACGGTTTTCCCGTGTCCCCCGCCGGACGGTGAGGACATGCCCGCCCCGGTTGTAACAGAGGGAAAAGTGCTCTTGCAGGTATCTCACGGACAGCAGCGGCGTGAGAATGTTGCGTTCCACGCTGCCCACGGACTTCCCGCAGACAGCGAAAGCGCAGCCATTGAAA
>CATIYU010000316.1 GCA_949739085.1 uncultured Eubacteriales bacterium
GAATTCCTTTCCTTACTTGGTCTCCGAGTGGACCGTGTGCTTTCTGCAGAAGGGGCAGTATTTCTTCATCTCCAGCCGATCCGGGTCGTTTTTCTTGTTTTTGACCGTGTTGTAGTTTCTCTGCTTGCACTCGTTGCATCTCAGGGTGATTTTGACACGCATTCCTAACGGCACCTCCTTATTCCTGTATGCAGGCTCTGCGGCCTGTACTGATTGCCTCCCTGACCGGAAGGGGGCGCTTGGGCGCGGAAGCGAAAAAACGCGCACAAAAAGAAAACCCCATTTCCACAGGTAAGGATTAGTATAGCACGTCCCCCTTTTGCGGTCAAGAAAAATTTTTCTATATTCCTCTTTTTTTTACGGCGCGGATATTGTATAATAATGGGCAATTGCGGCGCGGGCCGCGAAGGAGGGAGGCGCCGGTATGCGCGCTATGGCCATCGACTATGGGGACGCCCACACGGGCGTTGCGGTATCGGACTTAACCGGCCTTTTGGCCGGATACACGGAGACGGTCCACTCCCGGCGGCCGGAGGAGGTCCTGCGGCGGCTGGGAGAACTGGTGGAGGAGTACGGCGTAACGGAGCTGGTCCTGGGCTGGCCGAAGAACATGGACGGCACCCGGGGCCCCCGGGCGGAGAAGGCGGAGTCCTTTGCCAAGGAGCTGGAGGCGGTCTTTGGCCTTCCGGTAAAGCTCTGGGATGAGCGGCGGACCACCGTGGACGCCCACAACATCCTGGCCTCGGCGGGAAAGAACGCCAAGAAGCGGAAAAAGACCGTGGACGCCGTCGCGGCGGCGCTGATTCTAGAGGGGTATCTGACCTACCGGAGAGAAGGACGGTAGGCCGGTCCCGCAGGCGGTCCAGCAAGTTGGGTCCGCCCTCCCCCGGGAGGGCGAAGAATATCCCCGCCCCCCAGCGGGGCAAAACGAAAGGAGCCCCCATGAAGCGTTACTTGACAGTGAACAAAATCCTCCTGGCTCTGGTGGCCGCCGCCGTGGCGGTGAGCCTCCTTGTCATCGCCGGCAGGTGGCGGGTGGAGTCGGAAAACAAGACCTACGACGTCATCCTGGACTACAGCGAGCTGGCCCTGCTGGCCGAGCAGAGCGAACACAATATAGAGTGGTGGCTGGAGCAGTTCCGGGATACCGGCGTCACCCAGGTGGGACTGACAGAGGAGAACCTGGACTCCCTATCGGCGGACCCGGCTATTCCCCTGACCGCCGCCCCCATGAGCGAAATACTGCTGGACCTGCACTGGCAGGAGAAGTACCCCGCGTCCTTCATCGACGGCATCACCCGCTTCGGCTATGACCGCTTCGACGTTGTGGCGGAGATCTCCGGCGCGGAGACGGCGGAATTCGTCCTGGAGGCCGTGGAGGCCCGCTTCCCAGCCGGGAGCTACTACTGGGAGACCGTGGGGGAGGAGACCTACCTCCTTCTGGACGGCTCCATTAACGACATCCTCTACCGCAGCGCCTACAACTACGTCACAACCAAGAGCCAGAGCTTCACCACCCGCCGGGACGTCGAGTCCTCCAAGCTGATGTTCGTCTCTCTGGGGCTGCTGCCGGAGAAGGTGGAGGCCATCCAGGCCCTGGGCATGGACATCTCCCCCCGCACCATCTGCTACGAGGGCCACAACAGCGCACAGTTCGCCCAGGCCGTGATCGCGGGGTATGAACAGTACGGCATCAAGCCCCAATACCTGATCGCCGGCGGCGAGGCCGTCATCGGCTACGACGATGGCCAGGAGACCATTGCCCTGGATTACCTCCAGCGCAACGGCGTCTCCATGGGTCTCATTGAGACCAACGTCCAGCGGCAGAACATCATGCAGAAGGGCGTGGAGGACATCGCCGCCGTCACGGGCTACAACGCCGTGCGCGTCTTCTCCGTGTGGGACTATATCCAGTTCCGCTACGCATACTACGGCTACAAGGGCGCGGAGGAGATCGAAAATACCCTCTACCGGGCCATTGTGGAGCGCAACATCCGGGCCATCTACTTCAAGCCCATCAAGGATACGGACAACTACTACGCCTATATCACCGATATGGACGTCTACCGGGATATGTTCCAGAGCCTCAACCAGCGTCTGAGCGCCCACGGCATCTCCATGGGCTCCGCCTCGGTGATGGAGAACTATCAGGTGTCCCGCCTGGCGCTGCTGGCCATGGGCCTCGGCGCGGGACTGGGGGGCGTGCTGCTGCTGAACGCCGTTTTGAGCATCAAACGGAAATGGAACCTGCTGCTCTGCGGCGGGGCGGCGTTGTGTGTGGCGGCGGCCTGGGCGGTTGCGCCCAACGCCTACCGGCTGGTGGCAAGCTTCGCCGGGGCGGTGGTGTTCGCCTGCCTGGCCTCGGCCTACTTCCTGCGGGCGGCCAAGGGGACGGCGCTCCCGGCGGACGCGGGGCTGGGGCGGATTCTGCCCCGGGCCATGGGAATTCTGGCCGGTGCGGTGCTCATCGCCCTGGCGGGCGCCATGATGACCGCCGCGCCCCTGTCCTCCACAGAATATATGCTTGAGCTGGGGATC
>CATIYU010000317.1 GCA_949739085.1 uncultured Eubacteriales bacterium
CGGTCCAGAAGCACCTGGCTCTCCTGTGGTGTCAAGATCTCCTTTTCAGGCGTTCTCTTGCCTCCAGGCTTCAACATAGCGCTTACTTAGCCACAAGGCCATTTTCCTGGGCCGCGTTGAAGATGCTTTTCATATTGACCAACACCTTGGATTGCAGGGAATGGCTCTTATCCGACAGGATCGCCATGATCGCCTGCATCTGCATGGGAGTAATATCTCGGATGAGATAATCACCAATCGCAGGGAGAATATGCAGGTTCAATACATATTTAATGGCGTTCAAGCTATTTTCACGCAGATACAGCTTTTTGTATATGTCGTACCACATTTGCGCAAAATGCCCGAATGTCTCCTCACTGCAAATATCTACGCCTGCTTTGACGAGAATCTGCTCCTTCAACACTTTTTCATCCAGTTCTTGCTGTGTCTTACCATAAATGTACTTGCGTATTCCGTTCGGGAGTGTGATTGCCTTTTTTAGGTATTGATACTTTTTCTTGCTTGATGTGGGTTCTTTAGCCATGAGGCACTCTCCTTTCAACAATGCCCCTATGACACAGTGACATCATTATACATCGGAATGCAGGGGAGATGCAAGGGATTATTTTATTTCCTCACGCCGGTAAAATACAACTTATTTGATTTGCCATCTTTTCTTCGGTGGGGATGGAGCCGCTGCCGGCGTACTGCTTGTATCGCCAGTAAGATAGGACTCCAAGGCTTCCAAGGTGACAAGATATTTCTTCCCTACCTTGACGCTAGGGACCGCTCCTGTGCGTAGTAAGGTGCGAATAGCGGTCTCCGTGAGGCTAGTCTTCGGGTCTTGCTCCCGAACATAGGCGGTTACCTCTCGAATTGTTCTGGCACGTACCATATCTCTTCCCTCCAGCCCTCCCTTGATGTGACAGATTGGAAAAAGAAATGCTTCCCCAGCCTTTGTTGGCTGGGGAAGCATTTCTTTTTGACAGCTTAATCATACCACAGGGTAAAGAGGAATTGCAAGTACCCTGCATAGGGAATTTGGGGGGAATTTATCGGGATTTTTGGAGGAACGCGCAGCGTCAACGTTTTTCCGCTAGGAGGTTATATAGCCCTGTCAGTGTGTCAATAGCCTCATCCCGCAGTTTTCGAGCCGTTTTTGCAGAATATTCCAATCTCTGCTCGATTTCCTTCATTTTCAAGCCCTCTATATAAAGAGCGAGAATGACCTGCTCCTGCCGCCTGTCCAACAGTGAAATGCAATAGTCCAATTGAGCTTGTTCCTGGTAATTGAGGGCAATGTAGAGCGTTTTGTTGGAGATATGGCCCAACCTGCGGGAAGTGCTGTCGCCATGGGCATAGGACATAGCAGTAATAACTCCATCCGGCGATATATTGGCCGGGTGTTTCAGTTCGTAATGCAGGAGCGCGATCTTGCGTTCCCGGTCCTGGTAGGACTTCAGAAGTTGCAGCACATGCGCTTTCATATCGGTTCCCATAGATTCAAGGTCCTTTCCGCCTTGAAGGTTTCGGTTTTTGGAGAGAATACTACTATGGACTTAAATTACAAGGAGATTGGTCGAAATATAAGGCAGTATCGGAAAAAACAGGGCATGAAACAGAAGGATCGGGCTGAGAGAATCAGCGTGTCAGAGCAGCATGTCAGCCCTATAGAAACTGGTTCTACAAAGTTGAGTTTGTCAACATTTGTTGCTATAGTGAATGTTTTGGATATTGACTGTAATACTTTATTAGGCAAAACTTTAACAGGGGCCAGAAAACCATTGATGAATAAGCAGATTCAACGTTTGGTATCAGAAATGGATGACAAAAAGCTTCAGCTCTGTATCGAATTTTGTAATATATTGACAGATTTTGAGCTTTAGGCATGGTGCGAAGGCGGTGAATGTAATGCGGGGCTCGCGGGCATTTATTTCCCAGCTTTATAA